>DIAL01000164.1:0-10320 GCA_002414705.1 Flavobacteriaceae bacterium UBA5079 | reverse complement strand
AAACAAGCCGATGGTATTTTTACAGGTGGCGGAAACACCTTTGTTTTACTCTCCCAACTCTATAAAAATAATTGTATTGAAACTTTACGTGATGCTGTAAATTCAGGAATCCCCTATTTAGGAACCAGTGCTGGAAGCAATATTTGTGGATTAACCATAAATACGACTAACGATATGCCTATTGTGTATCCACCGAGTTTTAAAGCGCTTGGTTTGGTACCATTTAACATTAATCCGCATTATTTAGATCCTATTCCAAATAGCACGCATAAAGGCGAAACACGCGAAACACGTATTAAAGAGTTTCATGTTTTTAATACGTTTCCGGTTATTGGCTTGCGCGAAGGGAGTTGGCTGGAAGTAGCGAATAATATCATAACTTTAAAAGGTAATTTGGATGCACGTATTTTTGAATATGAACGTGAACCTTATGAAGTAAAACCTGAAACCACACTACAACATTTAAGGTAACATGATAGTAAATGCTAATAACATAGAACATGCTTATTATAAAGTTCAACTAATTTCTGCTCAAGATACTTATACGATAAGGCAACCCGTTTTAAGAGCTGGCAAACCTATTAAAGACTGTGTTTTTGAAGGAGACAATTTAAAAACAACGTTTCATTTAGGACTTTTTTTAAATGAAAACTTAATTGGAGTTGCATCGTACATGAAAAATACGAATGTTATTTTTTCTGAAGATACTCAGTATCAACTACGAGGCATGGCTATTCTGGAAGATTACCAAAAAAAAGGCTTAGGAACTCTTTTACTACAAGCAAGCAAAGAAAAATTAACCCAAATGAAGGTTGATAGATTATGGTTTAATGCACGTGAAATTGCTGTTAAATTCTACAAAAACCACGGCTACAAAACAATAGGAGAACCTTTTACTATTGAAGGCGTTGGTATTCATTTTTTAATGACGGAGTAATTTTTTATGAGATAATAGGTTACTAAAACTATCCGTTGTTCAGGAAATGAACTATTAATAAAAAAAACTAAATTACTAATATAGAATCAAAAAAAACTGAACATCTTTCAACTAGGTAATAAACGCCTATATTTGTGCTTTACATTTTCACTATGAATAAAAAAGTTATACTCATGATTTTAGATGGTTGGGGGAAATCTCCCGACCCTAAAGTTTCTGCAATAGACCAAGCAAACACGCCTTTTATAGATTCACTTTACACCAAATATCCCAATGCTAGTTTACGAACCGATGGTTTGCATGTTGGACTTCCAGAAGGACAAATGGGTAACAGCGAAGTGGGACACATGAATCTTGGTGCAGGACGCATTGTATATCAAGATTTGGTGAAAATTAATTTAGCCGTCCAAAATAAAACGCTCCAAAACGAAAAGACTTTAATTGATGCGTTCAAATATGCTAAATCCCACAACAAACCGGTTCACTTTGTAGGTTTGGTGAGTGATGGTGGTGTGCATTCACATATTAATCACCTTTTTGGATTAATAGATGCAGCAAATCAAGTAGGTATTCCAAATTCGTATGTTCATGCATTTACTGATGGTCGTGATGTAGATCCAAAATCGGGTTTTGGTTTTATCACAGCATTAGAAAATTACATACAAAACACACCAACAAAATTAGCCAGTATTACAGGCAGGTATTACGCCATGGATCGTGATAAACGTTGGGAACGCATAAAATTAGCGTATGATGCTTTGGTGCATGGTGTTGGTGTACAATCCCAAAATGCCACACAATCCATACAGCAAAGTTATGATGCAGATATAACGGACGAATTTATAAAACCAATTGTCATGGTTGACAACCAAAATCAGCCAAAAGCAACGATTAAAGATGATGATGTTGTTATCTTTTTTAACTTCAGAACCGACAGAGGTCGTGAGTTAACAGAAGCGCTGACACAAGTGGATTTTCATGAGCAAAATATGCATAAGCTCAATTTGTATTATGTAACCATGACTAATTATGACGAAACATACACCAACATACACGTAGTTTATAACAAGGATAATTTAACAGACACGCTTGGTGAGGTTTTAGAAAAACATCACAAAAAGCAAATTCGCATAGCAGAAACCGAGAAATATCCGCATGTAACATTTTTCTTTTCAGGTGGACGAGAAATGCCTTTTAAAGGCGAAACACGCATGTTAAGAAATTCGCCAAAAGTGGCTACATACGATTTGAAACCAGAAATGAGCGCTTATGAATTGCGCGATGCATTAATACCTGAATTACAAAAAGGTGATGCAGATTTTGTGTGTTTAAATTTTGCAAATGGCGATATGGTAGGACATACTGGAGTCATGAAAGCTGCTATAAAAGCCTGTGAAGTTGTTGATTCTTGCGTAAAAGATGTTGTTACAACAGCACTAAAAAACGGTTACACAACTTTATTAATTGCAGATCATGGTAATTGTGAAACCATGGTAAATCCGGATGGATCGCCAAATACGGCTCATACTACAAACCCAGTACCTGTTGTTTTAATTGATAATGAATTACAGCATATTTCAGACGGTGTTTTAGGCGATTTAGCACCAACTATTTTGAAACTTATGGGCATTCCGCAACCAAAAGCCATGACAAAACACCCGCTTATTTAAGCTAAATTTTGTATTTTTGGAATTAGAACTAGTATATGAATTTCACCAATAAACTTATCATAGCTGTCGATTTTGATGGCACCATTGTAGAAGATGCCTATCCAAAAATTGGCAAACCCAAACTATTTGCGTTTGAAACCCTTGAACGCTTGCAAAAGGAAGGCCATAGATTAATACTTTGGACATATAGAAGCGACTTACGTTTGGAGGAAGCTGTTGTGTTTTGCAGAGAAAATGGACTAGAATTTTACGCTGTAAACAAAAGTTTTCCAGAAGAACAATTTGACTACACAAAAAGCCGAAAAATTCATGCAGATATTTTTATAGACGATAGAAATTTAGGCGGAATTTTAGGTTGGGGCGAAATTTATCAAATGCTTGCCAACCCAAAATACCACCCGAATAAACTTGAAAAAAAGAAAGGGTTTTTATCATTTTTAAAAAAATAAAATTCTAACTTTTTATCAATTCAAAATAACTTTTATCAATAGATTCTTGATGATTAGGATGCGCTATATTAACCAAAGCTTTTACGCGCTCTTTAATGGTTTTTCCATATAAATTAGCAATACCGTATTCCGTAACCACATAATGCACATGCGATCGTGTAGTTACTACACCTGCTCCAGGTTTTAAGCTTGGTACAATTCTGCTAATTCCAGATTTTGTAATAGATGGTAACGCAATAATAGCTTTTCCACCTTCGCTTAAAGAAGCACCACGAATAAAATCCATTTGACCACCAACACCAGAATACATTTTTCCTCCAATAGAATCTGCACAAACTTGTCCAGTAACATCCACCTCGATAGCAGAATTTATAGCAACCATACGTGGGTTTTGCTTGATAATTGACACATCATTGGTGTAATTAGAGGCACGCATTTCAACAAATGGATTATCATCTACATAATCATACAGTCGTTTAGAACCCATTAAGAAAGTGGTTAAAGCACGACCACGATTAATTTCTTTGTAGTTTCCGTTAATAACATCGTTTAATATTAAATCAATAACACCATCGGAGAACATTTCGGTATGCAAACCTAAATCCTTATGATTGGTTAACCGTGTTAAAACGGCATTAGGAATATTACCAATTCCCATTTGTAATGTGCTTCTATCTTCAATTAAACCCGCTACATGAATTCCAATTTTGTTTTCTATTTCTGAAGGTTCTACCATGTTATGCGTTGGTAAAGGTTCATCACATTCTACAAAAACATCAATTTCAGAATGGTGAATAATACCTGCACCATGCGTTCTTGGCATTTGGGCATTTACTTGTGCAATTACAATATCGGCATTATCAATAGCAGCTAGGGTAGCTTCAACCGAAACACCTAATGAGCAATAACCATGTCTATCTGGAATAGAAACATGAATAAACGCGTATTGTAAATCAATAATATTGCGTTTAAAAAGCAAAGGTAATTCGCTTAAAAAAACAGGTGTATATGATCCGTTCCCTGCTTTTAAGGTATGGCGCACATTTTTCCCAATAAAAAAAGAATTCACATGAAAACTATCACGATAGTCTGGATTGGCATAAGGTGCATCACCTTCTGTGTGTAATTGGCAGATTTCTACATTGCGTAATTCCTCATGTCTAGCTGTTAAAGCACGAAGTAAAACTTGAGGCGCTGCGGCTGCAGCTTGTATATATATTTTACTATTAGATTTTACGATTTTTACGGCTTCTTCTGCCGAAACGGATTTAAACATAGTTTTTAATTTTATAACGCAAAGGTCTTAAAAAAGAACCAACAAGAACCTGAAAAAAGTCATATTCCTAAAGATTATATAGCTTATTAAAATTAAGTATCTTTGCACATATTTTTGAATCATGATTATAGCAAAAACAAGAGAAGAGATAGAATTAATGCGTGAAAGTGCTTTAATTGTATCCAAAACTTTAGGAATGCTTGCCAAAGAGGTAAAGCCAGGTGTTACAACATTACAATTAGATAAATTAGCGGAAGATTTTATTCGCGCTCAAGATGCAATCCCCGGATTTTTAGGTTTATATAATTTCCCAAATACGCTTTGCATGAGTCCAAACTCGCAAGTCGTTCATGGGTTTCCAACGAATGAACCTTTGGTAGAAGGCGATATAATTTCCATTGACTGTGGCGCCATAAAAAATGGTTTTTATGGAGATCATGCGTATACATTTGCTGTAGGCGAAATTGAGCCAGATACACAAACACTTTTAGATGTTGCCAAGCAATCTTTATATGAAGGTATCCGAGAATTTAAGATAGGAAATCGTGTGGGTGATGTTGGTTATGCTATTCAAAAATACTGTGAAGATCGTGGCTATGGTGTTGTTCGTGAATTAGTAGGTCATGGATTAGGACGCAAAATGCATGAAGATCCAGAAATGCCTAATTACGGAAAACGTGGTCGAGGTAAAAAGTTTATTGAAGGTCAGGTAGTCGCTATTGAACCTATGATAAACATGGGCACTCATAGAATAAAACAGCATAAAGATGGCTGGACTATAACAACTTTAGATAGTAAACCATCCGCACATTTTGAACATGATGTAGCCATTGTAGATGGAAAACCAGAATTACTTTCAACGTTTGCTTACATCTATGATGCTTTAGGGATTACGAGTAATGAAGAAGATGAATTTAGACAAAAACCTTTTGTACTATAAATTACCACAAATGAATCAGATTAAAAAATTAGAAAAAGAACTTGCACCTTTACGTTCAGAATTAAACAACCATAAACTGTACAAAACATTAGCTACCGTTACAGATATTAAAATTTTTATGGAGCAACATGTTTTTGCTGTTTGGGATTTTATGTCTCTGTTAAAAGCACTTCAAAATCATTTAACAACAACAACTGTACCTTGGACACCTGTTGCAAATCCAGCAACAGCCCGTTTTATAAATGAAATTGTTTTAGGCGAAGAAAGCGATGTCAATGAATTTGGCGAACCAAAAAGTCATTATGAAATGTACTTGGATGCCATGCATCAAGTTCAGGCTAGCACCAAGCAAGTTGAAGATTTCCTAACCTTATTAAATGCAGAAAAATCCATTGAAAATGCAGCGAAAAAGGTTCAATTAAATGCTGAAACATTAAAATTTATAAACTACACGTTTCATATTATTGCAACAAATGCACCGCATAAAATAGCTACTGCTTTTACATTTGGACGTGAGGATGTTATTCCAGATATGTTTTTTCAAATTATTAATCAGTCTAAAACAGAGAGTGATTCTTATAGCAAATTAACCTATTATTTAAATCGCCATATAGAATTAGATGGTGATGAACATGGACCGCTTTCTTTAAAAATGGTTGAAGAATTATGTGGTAATGACCAACAAAAATGGAACGATGTTTTAGAAGTTTCTAAACAATCTTTACAACACCGAATTGCACTATGGGACGGTATTTATAATTTAATTAAAACCAATAATTTAGTTGAAGCTTAAAACCAGTTGAAAAAACTATTTAAAATATTGCTCAACACCATTCCAAGACCATTATTAATTAGGTCAAGCTATTTGGTGAGACCGGTAATTGCTACTTTTTTAAAAGGAAGCAAATATACAGACCCTATTGACGGCAAGAATTTTAAAATGTTTTTACCGTATGGATACGGCAATCAACGTAATAATGTACTTTCACCTTCTACTCTTTCATTAGAACGCCACAGATTACTATGGCTGTATTTACAAAATGAAACCGATTTTTTTACGGCTAAAAAGCGCGTGCTTCACTTTGCACCCGAACAGTGTTTTCTAAAACGTTTTAAAAATCTTAAAAATATTGATTACACAACAACCGATTTAGAGTCGCCAATTGCGGATGTAAAAGCAGATATTTGCAATTTACCGTTTGAAGATAATAGCTATGATATTATTTTATGCAATCATGTTTTAGAGCATATTCCTGATGACACCAAAGCCATGCAAGAATTATACAGAGTGATGAAACCTGGTGGCTATGGTGTGTTTCAAATTCCGCAGGACTTAACACGTGATATTACTTTTGAAGATGATAGCATAACCGACAAAAAAGAACGCGCTGCCATTTTTGGACAATATGATCATGTTCGTATTTATGGTCGCGATTATTTTAATAAACTCCGAAGTATTGGGTTTAAAGTAGAAGAAATAGACTACACTGCCACTTTATCTGATACTGACATAGAGCGCTATTGCTTGGCTAAAGGAGAAATTATTCCAGTGGTTTATAAATAGATATAGTAATGAAACATCAAATTATAATTGCAACAGCTGCCATTTTCGGAATATTAGCAGTCATCTTTGGCGCTTTTGGCGCTCATGCTTTAAAGAAAACTTTATCCGCAGACCAATTGCATAGTTTTGAAGTTGGTGTGAAATACCAAATGTATCATGCCCTTGTTTTATTAGCTTTAGGTTTTAGTTCATACAACATAACCGTTTCAGCCTATTGGTGTTTTACCTTAGGAATAATACTGTTTTCTTTCAGTATTTATGGATTGGTTTTATCGGATGCTAAAGGAAAAAAAATGCGTTTTTTAGGACCTATTACACCTATTGGCGGCTTACTATTAGTTGCTGGCTGGTTTCTATTATTGGTGAGTGCCTTTTAAAGCAAATTTAAAAATAAGGATGCTTTATCTCTCGGTTTATAAAAAAACAAAACTATTCTGGAAACCCATTTAAAGACAATGTTTCAAATTCCTGATTATCATTCTCAAATATCAAAAAAGCTTTTAATTCAGGATGTATTTTTAAAAATTCGGTTGTTTTTTCAATTCCCATAGCTTTAAATGCAGTTGCATAAGCATCAGCTGTCATGCAATTATCAGCTATTACAGAAATACTTAATAAATTGGTTTTACTTGGATAACCTGATTTTGTATCAATAATATGGGAATAGCGATTTCCTTGGTTATCTACCTTGAATTTTCGGTAGGTTCCTGATGTTGCCATCGCTTCATTATGTAAGCTTATGGCGTTTATTAGAGATTGTTCGCCGTCAAAATGAGGCATTTCTACACCTACTTTCCAATGGCTTTGCTTTTCAACATTCATTCCACGTGTGCGGATTTCGCCACCAATTTCAACTAAATAATTTTCAACGTTTTTGGACTCTAAAAAGATGCCAATTACATCCACACCATACCCTTTGGCAATGGCATTAAAATCTATAAACGTGCTTTCTGGTTTAATAATAGTTTTATTATTAAGAGAAACCTTATTGAAACCAACACCAAGCATAAGGCTATCAATTTTCAGGCTATCTAGAGCTATTATTTTCCCTTCAGGACCAAAATCCCATGCATTAACAACAGCTCCAATAGTCGGATCGAAAGCGCCATTGGTTGCTTGATAAATAGTGTTTGATTCATTAAAAACATTTAGAAAATGTTTATCAATTGAAACCGGTTCATTTCTATTTAATCTAGAAATATCAGAATCTGGAATGTAAGTAGACATGGATTTGTTAATTACAGCAAAAAGACTATCAAATTCTATTTGATAGTTCTCATCAGAATTATAAATAACCGAATATGTTGTTCCAAAAACCGAACCTGCTAACTTGGTGTTTTTAGTTTCTTGTTTGCAGGAAAGCAATACTATGCTTATTAGAAATAGAATTCCTGATTTTTTCATATTGATATTTATTTTCTTCATTTTGTAATTGACACGTTCGAAACCCGTTTCTATATGTAGGCAGGTTTGAAATAATAAGTTAATTTAAGTTGGTTTCAATTACTTGAATTCCGTTATATTCAATCAGGTATTCTTCGTTTAAATAGATTGGTAAATCTTCGCCATCTGGATTCCCTAAACCAACACCAGCATAAAGCACTTTAGCATCTTTGTCAGCTGCGTGCTTTTTAAAGGTTTCCATCCAAACTATATCGTAATTATTTGGATTATCAGGCAATAGTACGGAACGAACTATCACAAAAAAATACTGACTATTTTTATCAATACATACAAATTGCGGGTGTTTTTTAAGCTTGCTATTTATAGCTACAAATTCAAATCCACGTTTTTCCAAATCTTTACCCACGTGATTCATGGCTAAATTATGAAGTTCTTGTTTTGTGAGTGACTTTTTCATTTTACAAAATTACTAATTATTAGAAAAACCATATCTAAATAGATTCATAATACTTTCTAAATAACTTATTTCTATACGCGTAAATTCAATTATTTTAAAATTAGACAGATGAAAATTAAGCTCCACATCTAAAAATGCTGTTTTAAAACTTAATTGTGCATTTCATAACAATACACTTATTCCTGAATGTCGTATGTAATGTGCAGTAGATAATATTATGAATAAAACAGAATCGCAGATTGTACGCTTATTGAATTTTCTTGAATTAGCACCCATAATTTGAGTCGCAATAGAGCAAACTGTTCATACGTGTAGTTATATTAAAATGAAATTTTCCTGTTGATACAGCAAGCTGATACAAATTTAGGATTAACAATAAATAACTTAAGTGAAGTTGCTTCTATTGAAACGAAAAAAGATTAGACAGTAGAAACCAAATAATTTACTAAAATGCTTTAATGTTAGCTAATCAATACATCCTGTATGTGTTGAGAACACCTAAACTTATAAACGTATATCTAATTACATTAATAGGTTGTTACCGTTGTTGCTCTAAATCCTATATTGAAGAAGTATGCCTGTTAATAGAAGTTGTTGTTTTTACTTATGCCAAGGCTACTAAAATATAAAAAAGTCAAACCGTTTAACTATTAGATTAGCTAGTTGTCCCTATTAACAAAAGCAATACAATCTGTTAAATATCAGATCGAGTTGTTTTTACTTTTTTAACTTACTAAAAATTATTTTTTTATAATCTTAAAGGTTTTCGTTTTTTCATCAGTGGAAATCCGTATGATATACAAGCCTAAATCTAAATTGGACAAAGCCAGTTCAGTAATTACCATATTAATAGATCCTAATTTCACTAGTTTACCTTGTACAGTATATAATTTATAGGTAGCATTGGTATTGGCCTGAATAAATAATTGATTATTTACAGGGTTTGGATAAATTTGAAATTCCTATTGAATTATCTGACATATCTAAAAACAATAATTTTGGTGTGTTAGCAAAGTTAATCGTGCTCATAATACAACCCGATTCACTTAAATCCATTAAGACAAAAAGTTGTCGAGTCCTTCCCCTCATAAAGTAAAAACTTTAATTACATCAGAACCCATTTAGCACCCTCATACTAAATAGGTTCATCTGAATTAATAGTATTATTTTGGTAATACCATTGTTTTAAAATTTAATTAATTGCTTAACAATACTGCTACCTGAATCTTTGTTCGTAATTTTAATAATGTATGGAGCCTGCTCCAAATAGCCCAAACCGGAAACGACTATAGCATTATCAATTGGCATAAATGTCCTACTAAATACAACCCTTCCATTTAAATCAAATATTTGAATTTGTATACTCCCAATATTCAAGCTGCTCGGTAATGAAATTTTTAAGCTATTATTAAAAGGGTTTGGTGTAACATTTGTACTACTTAAACTATAATCTGCTACTTCAAGTGTAGTGTCAGATGTCATAGGGTCACAATCATCATCAATGTTATTATTAAGTATTTCTTCAGCGTTAGGGTTGATGTCTGTATTCGTATCATCACAATCTGAATCGTTATCTGAATAACCAAACGGTGCAACAGACTCGCAAAGCATTTCTGTTTCTGA
>DIAL01000007.1:35057-36935 GCA_002414705.1 Flavobacteriaceae bacterium UBA5079 | reverse complement strand
AGAATAGCAGGTGTAGACATACCAAAAAACAAAAGAGGTGTTATCTCGCTTACGTATATCTATGGAATAGGTAGAAGTAGAGCAAAAGAAATTTTAGCACAAGCTAAAGTTGATGAAAGTACAAAAGTTCAAGATTGGACGGATGACGAAATTGGAAATATTCGTGAGTCTGTTGGATCGTTCACTATTGAAGGTGAATTACGTTCTGAAACACAATTAAACATTAAGAGATTAATGGATATTGGTTGTTACAGAGGAATTCGTCATAGAGCTGGACTTCCATTACGTGGTCAACGTACTAAAAACAACTCTAGAACTAGAAAAGGTAGAAGAAAAACTGTTGCTAACAAAAAAATGGCAACTAAATAATCAATAGACATTAGTCATTAGAGTTTAGCCGTTAGATGAATCTGTTTGAAATAGCAATGTTTAGGATTCTAACAACTAAAAACTAACAACTAGAAACTATAATAATATGGCAAAGTCAAGTACAAAAAAACGTAAAGTAATAGTAGACGCTGTTGGTGAAGCACACATAACTGCTTCATTTAACAACATCATTGTTTCTCTTACCAACAAAAAAGGCGATGTAATTTCATGGTCATCAGCTGGTAAAATGGGATTCCGTGGATCTAAAAAGAACACTCCTTATGCTGCTCAATTAGCTGCTGAAGATGCTGCAGCTGTAGCAACAGAAGCTGGTTTAAAGAAAGTGAAAGTATATGTTAAAGGTCCAGGTAATGGTAGAGAATCTGCTATTAGATCTATACACAATGCAGGTATTGAAGTAACAGAAATTATTGATGTTACACCTTTACCACACAATGGTTGTCGTCCTCCTAAAAGAAGACGTGTATAATATACATATTTCATAAAATTTGACATCAACTATATTTTTATAGTTGATGTCAATATTTATATGTAAATTTGCAAACTGAAAAAAATAAATTATTAACAAGTATCAACGAGAGATTAACGGTTATCGAAGGATAAGATTAAGACCTTAATTCATAATCACTCTTATAACAAATTTTTACAATGGCAAGATATACTGGTCCTAAAACTAAAATAGCACGTAAATTTGGCGAAGCTATTTTCGGAGAAGATAAATCTTTTGAAAAAAGAAATTACCCTCCAGGTCAACATGGTGCAAACAAGCGTCGTGGAAAAAAATCTGAATACGCAATCCAATTAATGGAGAAGCAAAAAGCTAAATATACCTATGGTATTTTAGAAAAGCAATTCAGAAACATGTTTAAAAAAGCAACAGCTGCTCCTGGAATTACAGGTGAAGTGTTGTTACAATTATGTGAATCTCGTTTAGATAACGTTGCTTTCAGAATGGGATTATCTCCTTCAAGAAGTGGTGCTAGACAATTAGTATCTCACAGACACATTACTGTAAACGGTAACATAGTAAATATTCCATCTTACCAATTAAAAGCTGGTGATGTTGTTGCAGTTAGAGAAAAATCTAAATCACTTGAAGCAATTAATAGTTCATTAGCTAATTCAAGTAATGTGTACGAATGGATGACTTGGAATACAGCAACAAAGGAAGGTACTTACGTATCAATTCCTGCTAGAATTCAGATTCCAGAAAACATCAACGAGCAATTTATAGTAGAATTATATTCTAAATAATATATTAATCATATTGGTATTTAGCCAAAGGATTTATTAGAAGTCTTCAAACTTTTAAATCGCGCAACTAAATAACAATTAAAACGAAGAAAAATATGGCAGTATTTAATTTTCAGAAACCTGACAAAGTAATCATGATAGATTCAACTGACTTTGAAGGGAAGTTCGAATTTAGGCCTTTAGAACCAGGTTATGGTTTAACAGTAGGAAATGCTTTAAGAAGAGTTTTATTAT
>DIAL01000007.1:32796-34969 GCA_002414705.1 Flavobacteriaceae bacterium UBA5079 | reverse complement strand
TTAAGAAGAGTTTTATTATCTTCTTTAGAAGGATTTGCAGTAACATCAGTTAGAATTGAAGGCGTAGACCACGAGTTCTCCACTATTGCTGGTGTTGTTGAAGACGTTACTGAAATTATTTTAAACTTAAAACAAGTTCGTTTTAAAAGACAAATAGAGGACGTAGACAACGAGTCTGTTTCTATTTCTATATCTGGTCAAAACCAAATTACCGCTGGCGATTTTCAAAAATTTATTTCAGGATTCCAAGTATTAAATTCAGAATTAGTAATCTGCAATTTAGATCCTAAAGTAAACATCAACATGGAAATTACCATAGAAAAAGGTAGAGGATATGTGCCTGCTGAAGAAAATAAAAAAGCTTCTGCACCAATTGGTACTATTTTTACCGATTCTATTTACACACCAATTAAAAATGTTAAGTATAGCATTGAGAATTTCCGTGTAGAGCAAAAAACCGATTACGAAAAATTAGTTTTCGAGATCATTACAGATGGTTCAATAAGCCCACAAGATGCTTTAACGGAAGCTGCAAAAACACTTATTCATCACTTCATGTTATTCTCTGATGAGCGTATTACACTAGAAGCTGATGAAATTGCACAAACAGAAACCTATGATGAAGAATCTCTTCACATGAGACAGTTGTTGAAAACCAAATTGGTTGATATGGACTTATCAGTACGTGCTCTTAACTGTTTGAAAGCTGCTGAAGTTGATACATTAGGCGACTTGGTATCATTCAACAAAAACGATTTAATGAAGTTCCGTAACTTCGGTAAAAAATCTTTAACTGAGCTTGAAGAGCTTGTTAATGTTAAAGGTCTTAACTTCGGAATGGACTTATCAAAATACAAATTAGATAAAGATTAATTAATCATATTTTGCTCCTCGATGTCGAGTTTAGTAGCAAGATGATAAAACAAATGTCATGAGACACGGAAAAAAAATAAACCATTTAAGTAGAAAAACTGCTCACAGAAAGTCAATGTTAGCTAATATGGCATGTTCATTAATTGAGCACAAGCGTATTAACACAACTGTTGCTAAAGCTAAAGCTTTAAAGCAATTTGTTGAACCATTGATTACTAAATCTAAAGAAGATACAACACACAACAGACGTATTGTAATGGCTAGATTAAGACAAACGGATGCAGTTACTGAACTATTTAGAGATGTAGCTCCTAAAATTGCTGATCGTCCAGGTGGTTATACACGAATTATCAAATTAGGTAATCGTTTAGGTGATAACGCTGATATGGCTATGATAGAATTAGTTGATTACAACGAAATCTACAATGCTGATAAAGCGAAGAAGAAAACAACACGTAGAAGTAGAAGAGGTGGTTCTAAACCAGAAGCTGCTCCTGCTACTGAAACTAAATCTTCAAACGAAGAAGAAGAATAATCGTTAATATTTGTTAACGAATTGTGCTAAAAGGATAAATTTTTAAAATTTATCCTTTTTTTGTTATTATTATTTCTTGATTATATAAAATCACCTTTTTCTTAATAATGTTAAGTTTAAATAAATCATTTTAAAGTTTTTAAAACTTTATTCTCTTAAAAAAGGTTAAACATTTTAGTTTATCCTTTTTTTTATGCAATTTTGCAAAACTTTTTTAACGAATGAAATATAACAAAAGAGAAAAAGCCATCGTGCTTTTAGCAGACGGAACCATCTTTCACGGCAAATCAATTGGAAAAAAAGGAACCGCTTTTGGCGAAGTGTGTTTCAACACAGGAACAACCGGTTATCAAGAAATTTTTACAGATCCTTCATATTTTGGACAATTAATGGTAACAACCAATGCTCACATTGGTAATTACGGTACACATCCAGATGAAATGGAGTCAGATTCAGTTAAAATATCTGGACTTATTTGCAAGAATTTTAGTTACAATTATTCAAGATCTTCAGCAGAAGGTAGTTTAGAACAGTTTTTCGACAAACACAATGTACTCGCTATTTCAGATGTGGATACACGTGCCCTTGTTAGTTACATCCGTGATAATGGTGCTATGAATGCGCTTATTACCACAGATGTCGATAATATTGAAAGCTTAAAAAAACAATTGGCAGAAGTTCCAGATATGGATGGTCTTGAGTTAGCTTCTAAAGTGTCTACAAACGAACCTTATTTTTATGGTGATGAAAACGCTACATATAAAG
>DIAL01000007.1:23784-32689 GCA_002414705.1 Flavobacteriaceae bacterium UBA5079 | reverse complement strand
AAAAAGAATATCCTTAAAAATTTAGCACAACGCGATGTTTTTATTAAAGTATTCCCATATAATGCTAAATTTGAAGCGTTAGAAGCTTTTAAACCGGACGGTTACTTTTTATCAAATGGACCTGGAGATCCAAAGCCTTTAGTAGAAGCCCAAACATTAGCAAAAGAAATTATTGCGCGTAACTTGCCATTATTTGGTATTTGTCTAGGACATCAGGTTATAGCTTTAGCAAATGGTATTTCTACCTATAAAATGCATAATGGGCATCGTGGTATAAACCATCCCGTTAAAAATTTAGTTACTACAAAAGGAGAAATTACCTCGCAAAACCACGGCTTTGCTATTAATAGAGAAGAAACAGAACAACATCCTGATATTGAAATTACACATGTTCATCTAAATGATAATACAGTAGCAGGTATTAAAATGAAGACTAAAAACTGTTTTTCAGTTCAGTATCATCCAGAGGCAAGCCCTGGGCCACATGATGCTTCATATCTTTTCGACCAATTTATTGAAAATATTAAAAACGCTTAATTATAAAACCTCAAAGAACGTATAAATTCTTTGAGGTTTATTTATTACGAAAACATTATCGTATAAATTAAACATAAAAATAGCATGTACAATTTTCAATACTTCACAGATTTTGTAAATTTACAAGGCTTAATTTAAAATATATAAAATTAATCTTATGAGCATAATTATAGATATTCACGCCAGACAAATTTTAGATTCACGCGGTAATCCAACTATAGAAGTAGACGTTACAACAGAAAATGGTTTTTTAGGTCGCGCAGCAGTGCCATCTGGAGCTTCAACAGGAGAACATGAAGCTGTAGAGTTACGCGATGGTGGAAACGCTTATATGGGTAAAGGTGTTACTAAAGCTATTAAAAACGTGAATACCATTATAGCACAAGAGTTATTAGGAACTTCAGTTTTCGAGCAAAACACCATAGATCAAATTATGATTGAGTTGGATGGTACACCAAATAAATCAAAATTAGGAGCCAATGCTATTTTAGGAGTTTCGCTTGCAGCAGCAAAAGCGGCTGCAAATGAGTTAGGTTTACCGCTCTATCGTTATGTTGGTGGTGTTTCTGCTAATACACTTCCAGTTCCAATGATGAATATCATTAATGGTGGTTCTCATAGTGATGCTCCCATTGCATTTCAAGAATTTATGATCATGCCAGTAAAGGCGAAAAATTTTAGTCATGCCATGCAAATGGGAACAGAAATATTTCACTATTTAAAAAAGGTGCTTCATGATCGTGGTTTAAGCACAGCTGTTGGTGACGAAGGTGGTTTTGCTCCAAATTTGGAAGGAGGAACAGAAGACGCTTTAGATACGATTAAGAAAGCAGTTGATAATGCTGGTTATAAGTTGGGCGATAATGTTATGATTGCCTTAGATTGTGCTGCAGCCGAATTTTATGTAAATGGAAAATACGATTACACAAAATTTGAAGGCGAAAAAGGGCAAATAAGAACCAGTAAAGAACAAGCCGACTATATTGCAGAATTATGTAGCAAATATCCTATTATTTCAGTTGAAGATGCAATGGATGAAAATGATTGGGATGGCTGGAAATACTTAACTGAATTAATTGGAGATAGTGTGCAATTAGTAGGCGATGATTTATTTGTAACTAATGTTGAACGTCTATCAAAAGGAATTAACAATAATACGGCCAATTCTATCCTAATTAAAGTAAACCAAATTGGAACGTTAACAGAAACTATTGCAGCTGTGAATATGGCTCATAATGCAGGATATACATCTGTTATGTCTCATCGTTCTGGTGAAACAGAAGATAATACGATTGCAGATTTAGCTGTGGCATTAAACTGCGGACAGATTAAAACAGGTTCTGCATCTCGTAGTGATCGTATGGCAAAATACAATCAGTTATTACGAATTGAAGAAGAATTGAGCGATGTTGCTTTTTTTCCTGGATTGAAAGCGTTTAAAGTAAGAAGATAATTTTCGAAAAAATCAATAGATTTTTTAATTGAACAAAATATAACCTTAAAAGCGATTATTAGACCTCTAATAATCGCTTTTTTATGTATCAATTTTACCAATATCTTTATTGATAAAACCTTGTTAATTGACTTTAAAAATAGGGAGATATTTTGTATTTTCGTAATCATTAAAAGATTCAAATAAATATTATAATAATTATATAGATATATGGCAAACACAGCTACTTTAGAAGTTAATGGCGAAAAACACGAATTTCCATTAATTAAAGGAACCGAAAATGAAGTTGGAATTGATATTAAAAATTTAAGAAGTGTTACTAATGGTGTTGTAACTATAGATCCTGGTTATAAAAACACTGGTTCTTGTGAAAGTGCTATTACATTTCTAGATGGTGAAAAAGGTATTTTAAGATATCGTGGTTACTCTATTGAGGAGTTAGCTGAAAAAGCAGATTTTCTAGAAGTTGCCTACTTATTAATTTTTGGAGAATTACCAACGCAAGAGCAATTAGATAAATTTCATAAAGACATTAAAGCGCAATCCGTTGTTGATGAAGATGTACGCAAGATTATTGATGCATTTCCAAAATCAGCGCATCCAATGGGTGTTTTAGCATCTTTAACAAGTGCATTAACTGCTTTTAATCCATCTTCTGTAAATGTAAATTCTGAAGAAGATATGTATAAAGCTATTGTTAAAATTATGGGTAAATTCCCTGTATTAGTAGCTTGGACACTTCGTAAAAAACAAGGTTTACCATTAGATTATGGCGATAACTCATTAGGTTATGTTGAGAATGTTCTTAAAATGATGTTCAAACAACCTAATTGCGAATATGAACTAGATCCAGTTGTTGTAAACGCTTTAGATAAATTATTAATCTTACATGCAGATCATGAGCAGAATTGTTCAACATCTACAGTTAGAATTGTAGGTTCTTCACATGCTGGTTTATTTGCTTCATTATCTGCTGGAATTTCTGCACTTTGGGGACCACTTCATGGTGGTGCAAATCAAGCTGTTTTAGAAATGCTTGAAGGTATAAAAGCCGACGATGGTGATACTAAAAAATACATGGCAAAAGCTAAAGATAAAGAGGATCCATTCCGTTTAATGGGTTTTGGTCACCGTGTTTATAAAAACTTTGATCCTCGTGCTAAAATTATTAAAAAATCGGCTGATGACGTTCTAGGAAACCTAGGTGTTGAAGATCCTATTCTTGATATAGCTAAAGGACTTGAAAAAGAAGCCCTTGAAGATTCATACTTCGTTGATAGAAAATTATATCCAAATGTAGATTTCTATTCAGGTATTATTTACAGAGCTATGAATATCCCTACTGATATGTTTACTGTTATGTTCGCTTTAGGGCGTTTACCAGGTTGGATTGCGCAATGGCGCGAAATGCGATTAAACCAAGAACCAATTGGTCGACCAAGACAAATTTATACAGGTGAAACGCACAGACCGTTTAAAGCTGTAAATCAACGCTAATAAAAAGATATCTTTCCTAAAAGCTTCATATAATTATGAAGCTTTTTTTATATTTACACTATGCTAAAATTAAACGTTAAAAACGAAACATCTAGATTAAGAGCCGTTGTATTAGGTACGGCAATTAGTAATGGCCCAACACCTACTGAAAGTGAAGCCTATGATCCAAAATCATTAGAACACATAAAAGCTGGTACTTATCCTATTGAGGCAGACATGGTAACTGAAATGCAAGCTGTTGCTGATGTATTTAAAAAATACGATGTTCAAGTTTATAGGCCAGAATTAATTTCCGACTGTAATCAGATTTTTACACGTGATATTGCTTTTGTAATTGATGATGTATTTATTAAAGCTAATATATTACCCAATCGGGAAGAGGAACTAGAAGCAGTACAATATATTATTGATCAAGTAGATCCTAAAAAAGTAGTCCGTCCACCTGAAGAAGTCCATATTGAAGGTGGTGATGTGATGCTTTGGAATAATCATATTTTTGTAGGAACCTACAAAGGAAGTGATTATAAAAACTACATAACAGCAAGAACTAATATGGAAGGCGTTCAGTATTTAAAGGACTTATTTCCAAATAAAATTGTAAAGGAATTCGATTTGGTAAAATCTAAAATAGAACCGCGAGATAACGCACTTCATTTAGATTGTTGTTTTCAACCTGTAGGAAAAAATAAAGGTATTATTTATAAAAGTGGGTTTCGTGAGGAAAGTGATTATATGTATTTAGTAGATTTATTTGGCAAAGAAAACCTATTTCATATCACCCGTGACGAAATGTATAATATGAACAGTAACGTTTTCTCTATTTCAGAAGATGTTGTTATTTCAGAGAAAAATTTCACACGATTAAATACTTGGTTACGAAGTAATGGTATAACAGTTGAAGAAGTACCTTATGCTGAAATAGCCAAACAAGAAGGCTTATTGCGTTGCAGTACTATGCCTTTAATTCGTGATTAATTTACCTGACAAATAATAGTAACAGTAGCAGTTTCTCCAACACGAAAAGTTCCGTAATCTTCACCAATTTTATAATCTAAACGGTTAATTTCTAGTTCGCCTTGAAACGTGTTGTTTTTAAATGTGAATGGAATGGTTACCGTTTTAGTCACACCATGAATAGTTAATGCTCCCGTAGTTGAATACCCAGTTTTAGTTTTAGCAACAGCATCCGATTTATAACAAATGGTAGGATATGTTTCTACAGCAAAAAAATCGGCAGAACGCAAATGGGTGTCACGTTTTTCGTTCTCAGTGTCAACAGATTTTGCATCCACACAAATATCAAAATTTGCAGCAATTAAATCAGATTTATTAAAGTTAAAATCGCCTTGCATTCCTGTAAAATTGCCTTTCACATTAAAAATACCACCTCCTGTAATTTTAAAGTTTACTTCAGATTTATTGGTATTAATTGTTTGGGCATTTACCTTTAAGGTAGCCAAAGAAACAAATAAAATTAAAAATGCAATTTTAATATTTTTCATGATTATAATGTTTTGTTATGTAAGTCGAAGTCCATACGATTTCATGTCTTTAAAATAAATAAAATGAATTACAATTGTCTAATAATCAAGTTTTATTTTAATAAATTTCTCTTGAAGAGTAATCTAAATTAAAACTGTTTATAATTTCAAATTAGATTTTCATCGTTTTTAAAAGCGTGTTTTCACCTTCATTTCATTACTAATAATCT
Organism: Flavobacteriaceae bacterium UBA5079; assembly: GCA_002414705.1. Taxonomy (GTDB): domain Bacteria; phylum Bacteroidota; class Bacteroidia; order Flavobacteriales; family Flavobacteriaceae; genus Algorimicrobium. Next base: position 27,491 of record DIAL01000007.1, on the reverse strand, counting down.
GTTCAACAGCTTGTTTGTATTTAACAGGATTTGATGCTTTTTTTATAGCTTTATATGTTTTCTGTGGGTTGGATGTTGCCTGCGAAAAAAATTCCCAAAAGCCTAACATTTTCATCTTTATAGGCGTTGGTCCAGATAAATATTCGTCATATTGCTGGTAAATAGTGTCATGAAATTCAGAGAAAATAGACCAACGATTTTCTGGATATTCTGTTGTGTCATTTTTTATCATACTTGGCAGAAACGGATCGGCAATTAAACCACGTCCAATCATAAAATGATCAATACTAGGAAAACGTTGTTTAATACTATTAAAACTAGCAACGCTGGTAATATCGCCATTATAGTATAATTTGTGTTTGGTACTGCTAATACATTTTTCAAAAGCATCTAAATCTACAGGTCCTTTGTAGAGTTGTTTTCCAATTCTAGCGTGAATAGCAATGTTTTTAAGCGGATATTGATCTAAAATTGGGAAAGTATCTAAAATTTCTTCTGCATGTTCGTAACCCATTCGCATTTTCATAGAAACCACAATATCCGTTTCATTATGAGCCTTTTGTAAAACCTCATTAATTCTTGTAGGATTGCAAATTAAACCAGAACCCATTCCAGATTTTGTAACCATGGGATATGGACAACCTAAATTCCAATTTAATTCTTTGTAACCTAAACTTTGTACATATTTAATAACAAATAAAAACTCGTCAGCATCGTTGGTCATGACCTGCGGAATTACCTCTAAAGTTGCATTATTTTCAGGAAGTAAATCATTTTGATACGATTGCTTTATTTTTAGTTTTCCATTAAGCTTGATATATGGCGCATAAAACGTGTCTATACCACCAAAGTAATGATGGAATGCATTGCGAAATCTGAAATCTGTAAAACCCTGTAAAGGTGATGAAAGTAGCGTGTAAGACATCCTGTTATTTAGTTGGGCAAAGATATAATAATTGGTTGATGGATTTTATTTATAGGCATAATATGATACTATTTTAAGCAACTTATTTTAAAGAACTCTATCTTTGCTAAATGCAATCTAAAATCCTTTTTATTACACCACCTTTTACGCAGTTGAATACTGCTTATCCTGCAACGGCTTATTTAAAAGGGTTTTTAGAGCAACACCAAATACCTGTTGCACATTGCGATTTAAGCATTGAGCTTTTTACTGCCATTTTCTCAAGTCATTTTTTAACTGCTATGTTCCAAGAAGCAACCGACTTGGAGAATGACCACTATCCCGAAGTAAGCCGAATGAAAAAACGCTACATTTCCTGTATAGATGTCGTTATTTCATTTCTTCAAAAGCAAGATATTAAAACAGCGCATAAAATTTTGGAACCTCATTTTTTGCCAATTGGACACAGATTGGCTAAAGTGAATACAGACATAAAATGGGAAGCTGGAGATACTGGAATAATAGATAAAGCCAAGCATTTTGGAACACTTTTTATTGAAGAAATAGGCGATTTTATTCAAGCCAATATAGACGAGTTTTTTGCATTTACTAAATATGCCGAGCAAATTAGCACGTCTGCAAGTAGTTTTAATCAAATAGATGAATTTTTGAGTTATCAACCCACGCTCATTGAAGAAAAGATGCTGGATATTTTAGTGGCTCAAATTGAAATGGAAACACCTAATTTAGTCTGTTTTACCATTCCATTTCCTGGTAATTTGTTTGCAGCTTTACGTTGTGCACAATTTATAAAGCAGCTTTTTCCAGAAATTCATGTGGCTTTTGGTGGTGGTTATTGTAATACCGAATTACGGTCCCTTAAAGATTCTAGGATTTTTGAATTTGTAGATTTTATCTCATTAGACGATGGCGAAGGTCCTTTACTTAAAATTGTTCATCTTTTAGAAGGTCAGATTTCTAAAGAAGAACTAGAACGAACCTTCGTTTTAGAAAATGATCAAGTGGTTTACAAGAATAAAATTCCGAATACCATTTATCATCATAAAAATTTACCAGCACCAGATTATACTGGATTGCCTTTTGATAAATACGTGTCTTTTTTAGATGTGGTAAACCCTATGCATCGTATGTGGACAGACGCCAGATGGAATAAACTAACCATTTCTCATGGTTGCTATTGGAAACAATGTTCGTTTTGTGATGTGACTTTAGATTATATTGGTAATTATCAAAACACCACAGCAGACGATTTAGTTAATAAAATTGAAAAGATAGTTAAAGATACAGGTATTACAGGTTTTCATTTTGTTGATGAAGCAGCTCCTCCTAAAATGCTTCGGGCTTTATCCAATGCATTACTGGAAAGAGGTGTAAAAATCACTTGGTGGACAAACATCAGATTCGAAAAAACGTTCAATTTTGAATTATGTGAGCTTATGGCAAAATCCGGTTGTATTGCCGTCACAGGCGGATTGGAAGTCGCTTCAGACAGACTTTTATCTAAAATGAAAAAAGGTGTAGATATAGCTCAAGTAACACGCGTAACACATAATTTTTCTGAAAATAATATCATGGTTCACGCCTATTTAATGTATGGATTTCCAACTCAAACCGAACAAGAAACTATAGATTCATTAGAGGTTGTTAGGCAATTGTTTGAAAGAAACTGCATACAGTCTGCTTATTGGCATCAATTTACAACCACCATTCACAGTCCTATTGGACAGAATCCAGAAGCATTTGGAATTGAAATAACAGGACCCGATTTTGAAGGTTTTGCTCAAAATGATTTATACCATCAAGATCTTCAGGGTGCAGATCATCCTAAATACACCAAAGGTTTAAATTTGGCATTACATAACTATTTAAATCAAGCTGGTTTTGATAAAGATATACCTAGTTGGTTTGATTTTCCTGTACCTAATACAAGTCATCCAGAGGGTTTAATTGAAACTTTCTTGCATGAAATGCCAAGTTATTGATAATGGCCAATTTATTATTTTTTGATTGAAAGGGTTTTCGGAAGAGAAATCTGAACCTATTAAACTAATAACTAACATTGGTAAAGTTAAAAACAGTAATTGTTTTTATTGTATAAGAAGATGTTAAAGTTTTTTTTGTTGTTTAATTTTTTATATCTCTTTAAACGTATTTTTCAAGAAACCCCTTTATTTTAATTAAATGACCTGTGCTTAAATTATTTATTTAGTATGATTGGCTTTTGTGTCATAATAATTGTACTGTACGACACTATCCATATAACGTGAGAGCTTTTCGGCACCAAAATCTGAAAGATGACTGGCGTCCCAGAAATCTTTTGCTATATATCTAGGGTCATCTAATAGGTTTATATATGTGCAGTTGTCAAATTTTTTAGTAAAGTCAATAGCTTTATTAATTGTTTCAGACATTTGTTCTTTGTTCAAGTTATTGTAATATGTTTTATAAGCTGGAGGAGTAAATAGAATTACATCTACATTATTAGTCTTGGACCATTGTATGATGTATTTCAGAAATGATACATTTTCATAAAATATTTTTTGATTTTCATCGGATTTTATATTTTCAAAAGTTTCCCAAGGTAAAGTCCTATGAGCAGAATTAGCTAGTTCTACTTCGTTATTTATGTAATTATCTATTTTGCACCATCCTAATTTGTTGTATTTAGTTGTTTTGTTTTTGTGATAAGTATTTATTTTTTTTAAATTATTGTAAAGCGAATGTTCTGTTATTTCAATTATGTAGAAGGTGTCTGATTCAAAAAAATATTTATATTTCTTTT
>DIAL01000007.1:19810-23619 GCA_002414705.1 Flavobacteriaceae bacterium UBA5079 | reverse complement strand
TAAACGTAGTTAATTCAAAGGAGTTATATTTTTTAAAAAGGGAAGCATATGAAATGGGTAATATTATCGTTTTTAAATTCTTTAAATTCTTCTTGTATTTTTCCAATATTTTGTAGTCGTAAAGGGGTAGTTGACCACTGTGAGCCGCATTAAAAGTGTTAGATGTAAAGTATTCTGGGTTTAGCCCCATATAAGTGTGAGAGCTTCCCAAGATTAATGTTTCTATATCATTAGAATATTTGTCCAAATACTCTCTTTTGTAGCGGTACTCATTAGGAATCATTCTTAATATGATCTCCAAACTAATGGCAACAATAAGTAACGGAATCAAAAATAACATTGTCTTAAAAATATATTGTTTCATAACTTAAAATTGAAAGTAAATAAATTCTTGTGACGCTCCCATACATATAAAAATTAAAATAATTATAGCGTAATAAAATGATATGCGAATAGATTGTTTCCAATTAAGGCCAATTTTTTCAATGCCATATTTGTTTTCTCGTCCAAACCATTCTATTACAAAGAAAACTATTGTTATTACTATAATGATTAATCCTCTTTTTATACCGCTGAATTTAGGGAGTGAAAATAATGATTCCGAAAAAATGCCTGACATATATTCGAGAGCATGATTCATATTTTCGGCTCTAAAGAAAACCATTGAAAACACTAATAAGGTAAACATAAAAAATACACTACGAGCTTCTTTTAAGGAAGGAATAGTTCTTCCTTTAGCAATGGTACCTATGTTTTTCTTGTTAGACTTTTTAAATAATGTTGGTAGAAAAAATAGGGCATGTATAATACCCCAAACAATAAAGGTCCAATTAGCTCCATGCCAAAAGCCAATAATTAAAAATTGAATAAAAATTATTCCAATTTTCCATATTGTTTTTTTGTTTTTATTAAGTTTAACCATGGGTATAAATAAATAATCTCTGAACCAGGTTGTTAAAGAAATATGCCACCGACGCCAAAATTCGCCAAAATCTCTAGAGAAGAAAGGAAATGCAAAATTTTGACTCAAATTGAATCCAAATAATCTAGATGTGCCGATTGCAATATCTGAATAACCTGAAAAGTCCCCATAAATTTGAAACGTAAAGAATAATAATCCTAAAATTAAAGTGCTTCCAGAATAATAATCAGGATTATTGAAAATCATATTAGCATATTGGGCACAATTATCCGCAATTACTATCTTCTTGAATAAGCCCCAAAGAATTTGACGGGATCCATCAACAGCTTTTATGTAGTTGAAAGTTCGTTTTTTATAAAATTGTGGTAATAAATGTTTTGCACGCTCAATTGGACCGGCTACTAATTGTGGGAAGAAACTAACAAATGCTGCAAAGGCAATGAAATCTTTAGTTGGTTTAAGTTTTTGTTTATAGACATCAATAGAATAGCTCATTGTTTGAAACGTATAAAAACTAATTCCAACAGGTAAAATAATATTTAAAGAATTTCCTCTTATTTCTGTTCCAAAAAAAGAGAATACAGAAATAAAGTTATCAAGAAAAAAGTTGTAATATTTAAAAAAGCCAAGGAAGCTGAGGTTTACAAGGATACTAGTCCATAACAACAACTTTCTTTTAATCTTGTTCTCTTGTTTTGATAGTCCAAGTCCAACATAATAATCAACAATTGTGCTAAATAAAATTAATAACAAAAATCTCCAGTCCCACCAACCATAAAAAAAATAGCTTGATGCGAGTATTAAAAAATTTTGTTGTTTTAAATTATTTTTGGTTGTAAACCAATATAGTACAAATACGATAGGTAAGAATAGGGCAAAGTCAATAGAGTTAAATAACATTCTGTTACTATAATTTATTAGTATTTTTTAATTTTATTAGAGCAATTAAGTTTTTGTTAACAGAAGATTAATAGTGTTTTTTTATTAGGTTTCTATTCAAAAAAAAGAGTGTAAATTTAATTTTTTTTATCCAAAAACAAACACTTCCTTCCATATAATTGGATTGTTATATTTTTTAATTTCACTAAATTGCAGCCATGAGTAATAATTTTGAAAATGAATTTTTTGGCATTGGTATCCAAAACGGAAAAACACCAGAAAACTTGGGTGTGCTTTGGCGCTCGGCTCAAAATTTAGGTGCTAGTTTTATATTTACCATTGGAAATCGCTATGCCAAACAAGCCTGCGATACGCACAATGCCGTAAAAGCCATGCCGTATTTTCATTATGAAACCTTTGCCGATTTTTTAAAAAACCTTCCTAAAGGTGCCCGAATTGTTGGAGTAGAGCTTACAGACCAAGCCGAAAATTTAGAAACCTTTCACCACCCAAGACGTTGTGTGTATCTGTTAGGAGCGGAAGATCATGGTTTGTCCAACCAAGCCATGGAAGCGAGTCATTTTCTAATTAAATTTAAATCGGAATTAAGTCTTAATGTTTCCGTTGCTGGAAGTATTGTTATGTATGATAGAGGAATAAATAAACCAAGGTCGTAACTTTGCCAACATAAAACCTCTAGACTATGAATCATAAAGCTGGATTTGTAAATATTATAGGAAACCCAAATGTTGGGAAATCCACATTAATGAATGCCTTTATTGGCGAAAAATTATCCATTATTACGTCCAAGGCGCAAACTACGCGTCATCGTATTTTGGGTATTGTAAATGGTGATGATTTCCAAATGGTGTTATCAGATACGCCAGGAATTATTAAACCTGCTTACGAAATGCAGGAGTCCATGATGGATTTTGTAAAGTCCGCTTTTGATGATGCAGATGTGCTTATTTATATGGTTGAAATAGGCGAAAAGGAATTGAAAGATGAGGCATTTTTCAATCGAATTACCCATTCTACAATCCCTGTTTTACTACTCTTAAACAAAATTGATAAATCAGATCAAGGACAACTGGAAGAGCAAGTTCAATTATGGGCAGCCAAAGTGCCAAATGCAGAAATTATGGCTGTTTCTGCCTTGGAAGGTTTTGGCGTACGTGAAGTATTTGATAGAATTATCGAGTTGCTTCCAGATTCACCACCATTTTATCCGAAGGATCAGTTAACTGATAAGCCTGAACGGTTTTTTGTAAATGAAATAATTCGTGAGAAAATCCTGATACATTACAAAAAAGAGATTCCGTATGCTGTTGAAATTGATACCGAAGAGTTTTTTGAAGAAGATGATATTATCCGTATGCGTGCCGTAATTATGGTAGAGCGTGAAACCCAAAAAGGAATCATTATTGGGCATAAAGGATCGGCTTTAAAGCGTGTTGGTGTGGAAGCTAGAAAGGATTTAGAGAAGTTTTTTGGAAAACAAGTCCACTTGGAACTATACGTAAAAGTGAATAAAAACTGGCGAAGCAATCAGCGTCAATTAAAGCGTTTTGGGTATAATCAATAGTATTTTTTCCTTTGAGTAATTTATTGACAATTCGTCATTTCGAGTGAATTTTACGCTACAAAAGCGTGAAATTTGTATTGAGAAAAAGAATTTTAGTTAGTAAATCACAATCCTATAATTTTATTCATAAAATCATGCAACTCGTGCATTTGATCCTTACTAGAATCACGACCAATGCGTCCAGCAAAATACATACCTATCCAAAGGATAACCATTAAAACCATAACACCAACTTGAATAGCATATTCGTTATCTAAAGTCCAATTGGTATATGCCCAAATGCCAAAACCTATAAATAAGCCTGCTATAATAAAATGAAAAAACATAAACATGGTCCAAACCGTTGGGTTAGGTCCAAATAAGCCGTGTAGCATAGCCGTTTCGTGGTTCACTTCGTTAATTTCTAAATGCAGTTGAGGCGAC
>DIAL01000007.1:19389-19755 GCA_002414705.1 Flavobacteriaceae bacterium UBA5079 | reverse complement strand
TGAGGCGACCAGAAATGCTGTTTGCTCTTTGGGAGTTTTAAAAAAATATGGTCGTCAATAATGGAAATAATATAGTCGGTTTGCGTTTTTTTTGCATCGGCAAAAAGCTGAATAACGTCGGTATTGCTCTGTGGAAGTTCTTTTTTAAAGCGTGGACGTAATACAATATCCTCTGTGTGTAAACTCATTATTATCTGACTATTAAGTTTGTAAATAACTAAACCTTAATTCTTTTTTAAAAATACATATTTTAAACATGCACTAAATATAACGAAATCATTAGCTTATCGTTATATTTGCACCAAATTTTGTAATAACATGAGTAATATAGTTGCCATAGTTGGTCGTCCAAATGTTGGAAAGTCC
>DIAL01000007.1:0-19333 GCA_002414705.1 Flavobacteriaceae bacterium UBA5079 | reverse complement strand
CCAAATGTTGGAAAGTCCACCTTCTTTAACCGTTTAATTCAACGTAGAGAAGCTATTGTGGATGCCACAAGTGGTGTAACCAGAGATCGCCATTATGGAAAAAGTGACTGGAATGGTCGTGAGTTTTCCTTAATAGATACTGGCGGTTACGTAAAAGGAAGTGATGATGTTTTTGAAGCTGAAATTGATAAGCAAGTTGAAATTGCTATTGATGAGGCCGATGCTATTATTTTTATGGTAGATGTAGAATCTGGCGTAACTGGAATGGATGAAGATGTAGCTAAATTATTGCGTAAAGTATCCAAACCCGTTTTTTTAGTAGTCAATAAAGTAGATAATGGTAAACGTGCTGAAAATGCTGTCGAATTTTATTCATTAGGTTTAGGCGATTATTTTACCATTGCAAGTATTAATGGCAGTGGAACAGGAGATTTGCTAGATGCACTTGTAAAAGCCTTGCCAGAAAAAGAAATTATTGAAGAAACTGAATTACCGCGTTTTGCTGTGGTTGGTCGTCCAAATGCTGGAAAATCATCATTTATAAATGCTTTAATTGGAGAAGATAGATACATTGTTACCGATGTTGCCGGAACTACTAGAGATTCTATTGATACAAAATATAATCGTTTTGGTTTCGAATTTAATCTGGTAGATACAGCTGGAATTCGTAAGAAATCGAAAGTAAAAGAAGATTTAGAATTTTATTCCGTTATGCGCAGTGTACGTGCCATAGAACATTCAGATGTATGTTTGGTGGTTCTAGATGCTACTCGTGGATTTGACGGTCAAGTGCAAAACATATTTTGGTTAGCGGAACGTAACCGTAAGGGTATTGTTATTTTGGTTAACAAATGGGATTTGGTTGAAAAAGACACCAAAACAACCAAAGAATTTGAAAAGCATATTAGAGAACAAATGGAGCCTTTTACAGATGTGCCTATTGTTTTCATTTCTGTTTTAAATAAACAACGTATTTACAAAGCTATTGAAACTGCTGTAGAAGTTTATAATAACCGAAACAAAAAGATTAAGACAAGTAAGCTTAACGAAATTATGTTGCCTATTATTGAAAATTATCCACCACCTGCTTACAAAGGTAAGTTTGTGAAGATTAAATATATCATGCAATTGCCAACACCACAGCCGCAATTTGCGTTTTTCTGTAATTTACCGCAATACGTTAGAGACGGTTACAAACGTTTTCTAGAAAATAAACTTCGTGAACATTTTGATTTTCATGGTGTTCCTGTTAGTGTTTATATGCGTAAAAAGTAAAAAATAGGACAGAAAATATATATTAATAAACAAGCCCATTTACAATTGTAAGTGGGTTTTTGTTTGTTTTAATGTTTCATTTGTAGTGTTTTATAACAAAAGTTTAAGTTTTTTTTAAGACGCTTCATACTTTAAACAATATATATTCGTTTCCTTAAAAACCAATCAAAAATCATCAATCAAATCATGAAGAATGTATTCTTTATCATCACCTTCTTTGCCATTTCATTAGCATTCTCTCAATCTAGACCCATTCAAATTTCAGGAAAAATCATCTCTCTAGATGAGCAATTACCCTTGGAATCTGCAACCGTTCACCTTGAGCGTTTATCCGATAGCACTGTTGTTACCTATACCATTTCTGATAAAGAAGGCAGGTTTCTTTTGGAAGATAAAATAGCTGATAAATCAGTAAAATTATATATCTCTTTTGTTGGTTATAAAACCTATATGCAGACTATTTCTTTGGCAAACCCGATTGTAGATTTAAAAACTATAAATCTTGAAGTTAGCAATCAACTGGATGAGGTTCTAATAAAATCGGCAGCACCAATTACCATAAAAAAAGATACATTAGAATTTAATGTCAGTTCGTTTAAAACTAAAAAAGATGCGACAGTTGAAGACCTTTTAAGAGAATTGCCAGGTGTAGAGGTGGATGAAGATGGGAAGATAAAAATTAACGGTAAAGAGGTTAATAAAATTCTTGTAAATGGAAAGCCATTTTTTGGCGACGATCCGACCATTACAACCAAGAATCTTACAAAAGAACTTATAGAGAAAATACAAGTTGTGGATACAAAAACCAAGGCGGAAGCATTTTCTGGTGATGTTGTTGATGGCGAAAATAAAACGATCAATTTAACTATTAAAGAAGAAAACAATAAAGGTGTTTTTGGTCGTGTAGCAGCTGGTGCTGGAACTGACGACCGTTACGAAGGAGCAGGAATGCTTAATTATTTTAATAATGATAGACGCGTAAGTGTTTTAGTTGGTGGGAATAATATTAATTCGCCAGGATTTAGTTTTGGCGAAATCCGCAAAATGTTTGGTGGAGCCAATAGTATGTCCATGTCTAGTAATGGTTCATTTTCTATTGATGGTCGTTCATTTGGCGGAGGACAAGGTATTACCAAATCGCAGAACGCAGGTTTAAATTATGCGGATAAAATTGGAGAAAAAACAGATGTTTCAGCCGATTATTTTTTCTCTGGAAGTAGTTCAGAAAATAAAACCGCATCACAACGTGAAAATATTTTACCAGATTCCAGATATTTTACGAATTCGGAATCTAGCACCTATAATAATAGCGATAGTCATTCGGCTAATTTAGGATTTGATATTCAAGTAGATTCTACATTTTTAATTAATATAGACCCATCATTCCGATATTCTAAAAGTACTAATTCATATAATGCTGCCGAACAATCTTTTACAGATGAAGGTATTTTAACCAACGAGTCTACTACCAATTCATTGGTTGAAAATACGGGTAAAAATTTCCGAAATAATATTAATTTGAATAAGAAGTTTGGAAAAAGAGGTGCGTTTTTAAGTGTGAATTTCACCAATGAAATTAATACGCGACAATCTGAAGATAATTTAAACTCATTAACCAATGTTTATGGGGAAGATTTAAGTAATCCTGATAATCCAGATTTTATTATTATTGATCAGATTGAACGTGACCAAATAACCAATGGAGAAGGTGATGTTACCAACTTTCGTTCCAATATTAATTACCGATTACCATTAATTGCCAATGAGCTATTTTTAAACTTTGAATATGAATATGGTCGTGATAAGAGTACAGATGTGAAAAGTACATTTGATAAAGATAATACTGGTGAGTATAGCATTTTTAATGAAGACTTAAGTACTAATTTCGAGTATTTGGACGAGCGTTTGGTGCCAGGTATTAGCTTAAGCTACAGAAACGAAAAATGGTCTGGAAGAATTGGTTTTGACTATGTATACAGAACATTAGGTAATACCGATTTATTAAGACCAGAACTATCCATAAAAAGACGTTTTGAAGCTGCTTTATTAAATGGTTATGTAAATTATAGATTTAGTCCAAAAGCATCTTTTTGGTCCAGTTACCGCTTAAGCAATAATCCACCTCAATTATCCCAATTACAGGCGTTTCAAAATGTTTCAGATCCATTGAATACGGTTGTTGGAAATCCAGATTTAGCACCTTCTAATAGTCACAGAATTAATTTAGGATTTAATGCCTTCGATTGGCAAAAAAGAACAGGCTTTTATTCTTATGTTGGTGGTACGTTTACAAAAGATCAAGTGGTTGCGAAAACAATTGTAGATGAAAATTTTGTTAGAACTACAACCTATGCCAATGTGGATGGAAATTTTCAATTTTATGCTAATTTGGATTACAGTAAGGATGTTAAAATTGATAGTTTAAGAACCCTTAAATTTGGTATAGGTGTTAATGGCGATTTAAGTCGGAATATTAACTTTAATAATGATGTTCAATATGCTAGTAAAGTACGTTCCTTGTCGCCAGAAGGAAGTGTGCGCTTTACATGGAAAGATGTACTAGAGTTTAGACCACGTTATTCTGTTTCATTTACCAATAACAAATATGATTTGGACGAGTTTGAAGATCTTAATTTTTTAGAGCATAATTTAAACGTATCTACAGCACTCTTCTTACCTAAAAAGTTTGAATGGCGAAATGATATCAATTATAATTATAACCCTAATGTTGGACCAGGGTTTCAAAGTAGTGCTTGGTTTTGGAATTCTACTTTAGCATATTCGGTTTTAAAAGATGCTGGTACAGTTACCCTTAAGGTTTATGATTTATTAGATCAGAATACCAATGCCAGACGAACAGCCAATCAAAACTTTATTCAGGATTCGCAAAGTACTGTTTTAGAACAATATTTTATGTTGAGTTTTAGCTGGAAATTTAATAGTCTAGGAAGCAAAAGTGATACCGATGATGATAGCTTCTATTGGGATTAATCCTCAATTGCAGTTGCAATTCTCGAAATACAAAAGCCATTTTAGTTTTCCTAAAATGGCTTTTGTGTTTTTCTCTAATCTCTAATCTCTAATCTCTAATAACTAACAGCTACCAACCACCAGAGGCGCCTCCACCTCCAAAGCCACCACCACCAAAACCGCCACCAAAGCCGCCTCCTCCAAAGCTACCTCCAGAAGAACCTCCGAAACCACCTGATGAGCCACCATAACCACCACGTCCTAGATTGCTTAAAATAATAGCATCTAATATGCTAAAGCCTCCAGATTTATTTCCTCCAGAACCATTATTTCCACCACCTCGTCTATTTTTTGAAATAGCGATTATGATAAAAATAAATACTATAAATAGGAAGAAAAAGAAGCCAAAAGGAACGCTATCATTAGAATTACCTTGTCGTGACCCTTGGTATTCACCTGTGAGAACTTTAAAAATTGCTTCAGCGCCTCGATTTAAACCTCCAGGATAATCGTTTTGTTTAAAATAGGGTATAATGTCATTTTCTATTATACGTTTACTCATAGCATCAGTCAGTAAATGCTCCACACCATAACCTGCGCTAATAGCTATTTTTCTGTCATCGCGTGCCAATAAAATAAGGATACCATTATCTTCTTTTGCTTGACCAATTCCCCATTTTTGTCCCCATTGTGCACCCAAATAATTAATATTTTCACCATTGGTGGATGAAATAATAGCAACAACTATTTGTGTGGATGTTGAATCAGAATATTTAATCAGCTTATTCTCAAGACTCGTTTTTTCATCAGCCGATAACAAACCAATATAATCATAAACACTTGTTTGTTCTCTGGGAATTTCAGGAATTGTAAACTGCCCTAAAACAGATTGCATACCCAAAAAGAGCATAGCACAAATAAGGCTAAACTGTTTCAAAGATAACTGTGTAAATATGTGTCTGTTTAAATTGGGCATGTTTGGTTTTTATCCTTTTGAAATAGTATCCGGTAATTCGTTCTTATCATTATGTTCCCAAGGAAAATGCTGTTCTAAAGCCTTTCCTGCTTTTAAAATACCATCTACTAGACCTTGTTTAAAGTTACCTTGTTTAAATTGGATTTGAATGGCATTACGAGTCGTATCCCAGAAATCATCTGAAACCACATCGTTAATGCCTTTATCGCCAAAAATCACAAAGTTTCTATCTTCTACAGCAACATAAATTAATACGCCATTTTGCTGTTTGGTATTATCCATTTTTAAAAAATGGAATACTTCCATAGCGCGATCAAAGACATCAATTTTGGATGTTTTTTCTAAATGCACGCGTATTTCACCAGAGGTGTTTTTTTCAGCTTCGCGAATAGCAGCAATGATTTCTTGCTCTTCGCCTGCGGTTAAAAAATCTTCAATTTTAGACATAGTTCTTAAAATTCAAAGTCAACATCAGGTGCATTTTCGCTACCTGGATCTGATTTATATCTTGGCATTTCTTCAAATCCGAAGATTCCAGCTAAAAAGCTTCCAGGGAATTTTTTAATATGCTTGTCATAAATGTTCACTGATTCGTTATATCTATCTCTAGCAACATTAATTCGGTTTTCAGTGCCTTCTAATTGCGACTGTAATTCCAAGAAATTCTGATTCGCTTTCAATTCTGGATAGCGTTCTACAGATACTAATAATTTAGATAATGCTCCACTTAAACCAGATTGTGCTTGTTGAAATTGTGCCATATTTTCTGACGTTAAATTGCTAGCATCAATAGTAGTGGAAGTCGCTTTAGCTCGTGCTTCAATAACTTCAGTTAATGTGGTACGTTCAAAATCGGCAGCACCTTGTACCGTTTTTACTAAGTTTCCAATTAAGTCGTTTCGACGTTGATAAGAACTTTCAACATCTGCCCAAGCTGTTTTAGCATCGGCTTCATATTCTAGTGCTGTATTATTAAATCCAACAGCCCAAGAGTAAATTGCAAATGCAATAACTCCAATAATTATAACGGGAATTAACCATTTTTTCATAATAAGTTGTTTTAGTGTAATGTTTGTAATTGTTAGTTGCCATTTTTATTAAAATGTTACAACTGCTCTTTAATTTTAATGAGTTGCGATTTTATCTCTTCTAATTTAGTGATAATTTCAAAATTATTAAGCGTCTGCTGTTTTTCTTCCTTCAAATGAATTTTTGCACCATCCAATGTAAAACCACGTTCCTTGACCAAGTGAAAAATAAGTTTTAGGTTTTGAATATCTTCTGGTGTGAATTTCCGATTGCCTTTTGCATTTTTTTTTGGCTGTAACACATCAAACTCTTTTTCCCAAAAGCGAATTAAAGATGCATTTACTTTGAAAGCTTTAGCAACTTCGCCAATGCCATAATAACGTTTTTCTGGTAAGTCTATATGCATCTTAATCTAGTGATTGATTTTCTAATGAGGCTTTTCTCAGCATAACATTAAATTCGTCCGCTGATAGGTTTCCATAATAAAAATTAATTGGGTTGATACGGTTACCATCTTTAAATANNAAGCCTTGGCTACTTCACCAATTCCATAATAACGTTTTTCGGGTAAGTTGATATGCATTAGTCTAAAGATTGGTTTTCTAGTGTTGCATGTTTTAAAAGCTCGTCAAATTCTTCGGCTGAAAGATTACCGTAATAGAAATTCAATGGATTAATACGGTCATCATCTTTAAAAATTTCATAATGTAAATGTGCAGCTTCAGAACGGCCTGTGTTTCCAACAAAACCAATTAAATCTCCACGTTTTACCTTCTGATTCTTTTTAACATTGTATTTGTATAAATGCGCATATAAACTAACATATCCAAATCCATGATCAATACGAATATGATTACCATATCCAGACGATTGGTTATCGGCACGAATTATAACACCATCGCCAGACGCGTAAACAGGTGTGCCTCTAGGTGCTGTGAAATCCATTCCGTAATGAAATTTTCTTACTTTGGTAAATGGGTCAATTCTATAACCATAACCAGATGCCATTCGTGTTAAATCTTCATTGCTAACAGGTTGTATAGCTGGAATAGCAGCTAAAAGTTTTTCTTTTTCTTCCGCTAATTTGGCAATTTCATCTAATGATTTGGATTGTACTACAATTTGTTTTTGCAGCATATCAATACGCTTGTTGCTTTCTACAATAAGTTTAGAGTTATCAAAGCCTTCTAAATTTTTATAACGGTTTACACCACCAAAACCAGCACGTCGTTGTTCATCTGGAATTGGGTTGGTTTCAAAATATAATCGATAAATATTGTTGTCACGATTGGCAACATCCTCCAAAACTAATTGCGCTTCGTCCATTTTTTTATTTAACAACTGGTACTGCAATTGCATATTGGAAAGTTCGCGTTTTAAGGCTTTTTCTTTAGGCGATTCTATATATTGACTCGTAATAAACATGGTAAGAAAACCAAATAATCCAGCGGCTAAAATAAAAAGCGCAATGAATTTAAAGGTGCGTCTTTTCCTGCGCTCAATTTTCCTATAGGAGAGCGTTTCAGAATCGTAATAATATTTTACCTTACTCATTGGCTAAATTTACTATTTTTGCAGTTAATTAGAATAGAATTATTAATTATTCTGCTTATTGAACCAATAAACTACCTAGTATCATGTTTGAAATTGCATGATTTTAACATCGGTAGGTTTAGATTCTTCTTTAATTTTAAATTTTTGAAGAGTAAATATATAAATTGTTTAGCAGATACTGGAATTTTAACATAAGCATACAAGCATTTTCATTTATGAAGTCTCAAGATATACGCGCAAAATTTTTACAATTTTTTAAGGATAAGCAACATAGCATTGTTCCATCTGCTCCTATGGTTTTAAAGGATGATCCCACTTTAATGTTTGTCAATTCTGGAATGGCACCTTTTAAGGAGTATTTTTTAGGAAATGCCGAGCCTAAAAACAACAGGATTGCCGATTCTCAAAAATGTTTACGTGTTTCAGGAAAGCATAATGATTTGGAAGAAGTAGGTTATGATACCTATCACCATACGCTTTTTGAAATGCTTGGTAATTGGAGTTTTGGTGATTATTTTAAAGAAGAAGCAATAGCTTGGGCTTGGGAATTGCTAACTGAAGTCTTTAAAGTAAACAAAGATATTTTATATGTAACTGTTTTTGAAGGTGATGAAGCAGACGGAATTCCTATGGATCAGGAAGCTTACGATTTTTGGAAAGCTTTGATTTCTGAAGATCGAATTCTGATGGGAAACAAAAAAGATAATTTCTGGGAAATGGGCGACCAAGGACCATGTGGACCTTGTAGTGAAATTCATGTGGATATTCGTTCTGCAGAAGAAAAAGCAAAAGTTTCTGGAAAAGAGTTAGTAAATATGGACCATCCACAAGTTGTGGAAATCTGGAATTTGGTTTTCATGCAATATAACCGTAAAGCCAATGGTTCTTTAGAGTCTTTGCCAAATAAACATATTGATACAGGTATGGGATTTGAGCGTTTATGTATGGTTTTACAAGATGTTCAAAGTAATTATGATACGGATGTTTTTACGCCAATAATTCGTGAAATAGAAACCATAACGGATAAGGATTATGGTAAAGATGAAAAGATTAATGTGGCTATTCGTGTTATTTCCGACCACGTGCGAGCCGTTGCTTTTTCCATTGCAGATGGTCAACTACCAAGCAATACAGGAGCAGGTTATGTAATACGTAGAATTTTACGTCGAGCTATTCGCTATAGTTTTACGTTTCTAGATCAGAAAGAACCATTTATCTATAGATTGGTAGATGTTTTGAGTCAGAAAATGGGCGAGGCTTTTCCCGAATTGAAATCGCAAAAGCAACTCATTGAAAATGTTATTAAAGAAGAAGAAGCCTCTTTTTTAAGAACACTAGACCAAGGATTGGTGCTTTTAGATGGTATAGTAAAAAATACATCTGGCGATACGGTTTCTGGTGAAAAAGCTTTTGAATTATATGATACGTTTGGATTTCCAATTGATTTAACCGCTTTAATCCTTTCAGAACAAGGCTTAAAATTAGATGAAGCAGGTTTTAAATCCCATTTAGAAAAGCAGAAAAAACGGTCGCGTTCAGCTAGTGAAATGTCTACAGATGATTGGACCATTTTAATTGATGATACTGTTCAAGAATTTATAGGATATGATGCCTTGGAAGCGAAAGTTAAAATTACGCGCTATCGTAAAGTGACTTCTAAAAAAGATGGCGATAAGTATCAACTTGTTTTCAACTTAACCCCATTTTACGCAGAAGGAGGAGGGCAAGTTGGAGATAAAGGCTATTTAAAAGATGCCAATGGCAACGTTGTTTACATCCTAGATACCAAAAAGGAGAATAACGTAGTGATGCATTTTGCTAAAACTTTACCAGAAGATATTGAAGATACATTTACAGCAACTGTAGATGCTAAACAACGTTACAGAACTGAATGTAATCATACCGCAACCCATTTATTACATCAGGCTTTACGGGAAGTTTTAGGGACACATGTGGAGCAAAAAGGAAGTGCAGTACACTCTAAATATTTACGTTTTGATTTTTCACATTTCTCAAAATTAAGTGTAGAAGAATTACGCGATGTAGAGAATTTTGTAAACGCTCGTATTGCAGGAAAATTACCACTTCAAGAGCAACGAAATATGCCTATGGATCAAGCTGTTGAGGCTGGAGCTATGGCTTTGTTTGGTGAGAAATATGGAGATACGGTTCGTATGGTTCGTTTTGGACAATCGGTTGAATTGTGTGGAGGCACACACGTGAAAAACACAGGCGATATTTGGTTCTTTAAAATTGTTTCAGAAGGTGCTGTTGCGGCTGGAATCCGTCGTATTGAAGCCATTACAAACGATGCTTTAAAAGATTATTTTGTAGATGTAAACAGAACATTTAATGACATGAAAGTGTTGTTAAATAATAACGAACCAGTTAAAGCACTTCAAAATTTACAAGACGAAAACAGTAGTCTTAAAAAGCAGGTGGAAACCTTACTAAAAGAGAAAGCAAAAAGTTTAAAAGGCGATTTGAAATCTGAAATAACCGAAATTAATGGGATTCAGTTTTTAGCTAAAAAAATAGATTTGGATGCAGGAGGTATTAAAGATTTATGTTTTGAACTGGGTAGCCAATTTGATAATTTATTTTTATTGTTTGGTGCTGAAAATGATGGGAAAGCCTTATTGTCCTGTTATGTTTCTAAAGAATTAGTTGCTAATAAAGGTTTAAATGCTGGACAAATTGTTCGTGAATTAGGGAAGCATATCCAAGGAGGTGGAGGTGGACAACCGTTTTTTGCTACTGCAGGTGGGAAAAATCCCGAAGGCATTGAGGAGGCTTTAAATCAGGCTAAAAAGTTTTTAGAATAAGAAAAAAGCTCTTGCAAAGTCGCGAAGGTGGATTGCGTTTGGGAATATTTAAATGAATTACAGGATATCAAAAATGATAGTTTGTAAGACGTTATCTATCAGTGCTTTTAGTTAATTGAAATAAATTAAAACTTGGCGTATTTGCGACTTTGCGAGAAAAAGTAATAAAGAATTAATAACGGTAATGAATCTTCAAACAAAAATTCCATTAAATCCTCAATTACTTAATCAAATAGATTATAATTCGGATGTGCTTTTATTGGGATCTTGTTTTGTAGAAAATATAGGTGAAAAGTTAGATTATTTTAAATTCAGGAATCTTCAAAATCCTTTTGGAATTTTATTTCAACCACGTGCTATTGAAAACCTTATTATTAGTGCTGTTAACCAGAAAGTATATTCAGAAAACGATATCTTTTTTCACAACGAACAATGGCATTGTTTTGATGCACATTCTAAATTAAGTAATGCCAGTAAAGAGGTTCTTTTGGATACGTTGAATATGCAAGTTCAAATAACAAATTTACAGATAAAGAAAGCGTCACATATTATAATTACTCTAGGAACAGCTTGGGTGTATAGATATTTAGAAACTGAAAAGGTAGTTGCAAATTGTCATAAAGTTCCACAAGAAAAGTTTTCAAAAGAATTATTATCTGTTAATGATATTTTAAAATCTATACATTCTGTAGTAACCCAAATAAAAAACAGCAATCCAACTGCTAATATTATTTTTACCGTGTCTCCAATCAGACATTTAAAGGATGGTTTTATTGAGAATACCCAAAGTAAGGCTCATTTAGTTACTGCAATTCATGAATTCTTAAATCTACAATCATCAATAGTTAATCATCAATCATTTTACTTTCCTTCTTATGAACTCATGATGGACGAATTACGTGATTATCGCTTTTATACCGATGATATGATTCATCCAAATCAAACAGCTATCAACTATATTTGGAATGCTTTTAAAATGGTTTGGGTTTCTGATGATGCATCGAAAACTATGGATGAGGTAGATGCGATTCAAAAAGGGATTCAGCATAAACCCTTCAATCCAAAATCTGAAGCACACCAAGTATTTCTTCAAAAGCTATCAGATAAAAAGGAAAAGCTTAAATCAGATTTCCCACATATTAACTTCTAAATCTTTTTTTTTGGTCTTTTAGAATTCAATTATATTTCACCTCACACCTCACACCTCACATCTCACTTAAATATACGTCATTCGTCGTATTGATTTCATTATTCTATTGTTGCAATTTTGGACTATTATAAACCATAAACATATTCAACAATGAAAACTTTAAAACAATTTACCGTATTTATGATGGTTGCATCATTTATTTCAATAACAGCTTGTAAAAGCGATGATGATGGAGGTGATCCAGCAGCTTCTGGAGGTGCTTTTGGAGTAATTACAGCTAAAATAGATGGCGCATCATTTCAATCTTTAGAAATTACATCAACCGCTTCACAGGTTACTGCTGGTCCGAATACGACGGTTACACTACAGGGAAATTCTTCTACACAAGGTTTTTCTATGATTATCAATGCTTTTGATGGCGTTGGAACCTATGAAATAACAGATAGTAATGTATTCATTATAGCATCTTACATAGAGCCAAATGTTTCAAACCCAACAGCAACTCAAACATGGAGCGCACCTTACCAAGATTCTGGTATTGTTGGAGAAATAAGAGTTTCTGAAGATACAGATTCACGTATTATTGGAACGTTTAGGTTTCAATGTAAAAATCCAAATGATGATTCCGTTAAAAATATTACTGAAGGGACTTTTAACCTGACAAAACAAATTTTTTAACACGAAATTTAAATCTTAATAGGCAATATCTTGTTGTTGAGATGTGCTGATTGGGCGTAATGATTAAACGTTATTACGCTTAATCTTTTTTAAAAAGCCGTTGGTCGAAAAAATAATTGATGTCACACTTTTAATTGTAGTTTTAACTTGCTATTAATTATTAAATATTAAAACATCAATTTTTGAACAGCCAAAAAGCTTTTCTTAATTGGTGTTTTTTTTATGTCTTAAAACTAGTAACATGATTTTATTAGTAACATTGTTTAGTCTTATTTTTATTTTGATTTTAGCAGCTTTTCGGGTGTTTTATCAAACCCAATTGTTCCAAAAAATAGCCACTAAATCTTATTTGGACATGCAAGAGCAAATTGCTATTAAAACTGAACAGTATGAGCAAGTTGCTTCAAAAAATAACTACCTTGAAAATTATAATGTCAGTTTGCTTAAAAATCTTTTTCAAATAACGCAGGAGTTACTTACAACGAAAAAGATTATATTAGAAGAGCGCTATAATTAATTTTTCTTTATTCTTTAATAACTGATTTGTTAGAGTTTAAAGTTTCAGATTTTTAAAATCTGGTATTTTATATTTTAAAAAATTGAACTTATGAAATATTTTATTGGAGTTGTTTTTATTCTTACTAGTATATCTATTTCTGTTGCTCAAAATCGCGCACAAGTTTTAAATGATTCTGCTTTAGGTATTTATATAAACGAAACCCAAAAAGCCATTTCAATTTTAGAAGAAGCCTTATTCATTGCAGAAAAGGAAGGAAATAAAAAGGAAATAGGACGTATTCTAAATAGTAAAGGGGTTGTTTATCGGCATTTGGGTGAGTTTGATAAATCTAAAGCACTTTCTCTTAAATCTATAAGTTTTACAAACGATTCTATTATAACGGCATCGGCGTATAATAATATAGGAGCTGTAAATAGAAATTTGGGCTTGTATGAAGATGCTATAACCTATTTATTAAAAGCTCTTGCCATTTACGATACAAAAAAAATGACGCGAGAGTCAGCAACTGCAAATAATAATATTGGTATCGTTTATAGTTTTAACAATCTAAATGACAAAGCGATAGAGTATCATTTGAAAGCTAAAACGGAATTTGAGAAACTACAAAATAAAAAAGGTGTTTCTGAAGTTTATAACAATATTGCAATTATCTATGCTAATGAAGGTGATTTACAAAAGTCTCTGGAATATTTTAAATACTCATTGGCGATTGAAAATGACTTAAAAGATCAAAAGGGAATTGCAGAATCCTTAAATAATGTAGGAGCTGTTTACTATTATATGGAGTCAGTAGATTCTGCACTTGTTTATTTTGAAAAATCTGCAGAGTTAGAAAAAGCCATTGGAAATTATTCAGGTGTAGGTGCCAGTTACAACAATATTGCACAAGTTTTATTAGAAAAAAATAGGGCTACAGAAGCCAAAGTTTATATAGATAGTGCATTTTATTATGCGCAAAACTACAAAGTAGCAACAGATATTGAAGTCGCGTTGGAAAATTACTCGAATTACTATCAAGCTAATAAACAGCCAGAAAAAGCACTCGATTATTATAAACGTTACACCATATTTAAAGATAGTATTAAAAATATGGATGTAAAAAATAAAATTGCAGAACTGGAAATTGAATAATAATCAGAAAAAAAAGAGAAACATATATTAATTCAACGTGCTGAATTGGCCGAAAATGAACGTGATATCAGCGAAAAAAATAGCTTTATTTTAGGTTTAGTTGGTTTGGCTGCTGTAATCTCTTTGCTAGGTTTTTTAGTTTATAACCAGCAAAAACTAAAAAACAAGCAACTTAAAAAAGAAGGTGAACTGAAGGAAGCTTTAGTAAAAATAGAAACGCAAAATAGATTACAAGATCAGCGTTTACACATCAGTAGAGATCTGCATGATAATATTGGTGCACAACTCACATTTATAATTTCGTCTTTAGATAACTTAAAATACGGATTCAAACTTCCAGAGAATCTGAATACTAAATTAGAAACTATCAGCCAATTTACAACGGCTACAATTTATGAATTGCGTGATACGATTTGGGCTATGAATAAAAGCGCCATTTCATTTGAAGATTTACAATCCAGAATCTCTAATTTTATTGAAAAAGCGAATAAATCATCAGATTCTATAGCCTTTAGTTTTAATGTTAATGAGGACGTTGAATCTAATAAATTATTCACATCGGTTCAAGGCATGAATATTTACAGAATAATACAAGAATCTGTCAATAATGCCTTAAAATATGCAAATCCAACAACTATTAATGTGAATTTCTCTATAAAAGAAAACACATTTGAAATGACAATTATAGATAATGGAACCGGTTTTGATATGACTAAAATCACTTATGGTCATGGACTTGAAAACATAAAAAAACGTGCGCATGAATTGGATGCAGATTTGGAAATAATGAGTTCTGAAAAAGGTGGAACAACCATTCGAGTTTTTAAAACTGAAACTACGTAATTCGTCGTATGTTTTCTTGTTTTTAAATCAACTATTTTTAATAAAAACTTGTAATAATTATGGATGTTAAAATAGCGATTGTAGATGATAATTCCTTTTTAATAACGGCTGTTAAAGAAAAGTTGTCTTTTTTTGAAGATTTAAATTTGAAATTTACAGCTAGTCATGGTTCAGATTTATTATTAAAATTAGAGGATAATCATAATCTCGATTTAATTCTGATGGATATTGAAATGCCAGTTCTCAATGGTATAGAATCTACTGAAATCATCAAACAAAAATATCCGCATATTAAAATTATTATGCTGACCGTTTTTGATAATGATGAAAATATTTTCAATGCCATTAAAGCAGGAGCAGATGGATATTTGCTAAAGGAAATTAATGCTAAAGATTTGCATGATGGCATTATAGAAACCATAAATGGTGGTGCAGCTATGAATCCATCAATCGCAATGAAAACGCTTAAGTTACTTCGTAATCCTATGGATATTGAAAGTAAAAAAGATCAAGACGTTATAAAATTAACCCAACGTGAAGTAGAAGTTTTAGAACAGTTGAGCAAAGGTTTAAGCTATATTTTAATTGCAGAAAATTTAATTCTTTCCACCGGAACTGTTCGGAAACATATTGAGAATATTTACAAGAAACTTCAAGTTCATAATAAACTGGAAGCCGTTAGTAAGGCTAAAAAAAATAATTTGATTTAAGTAGATTGAATTTCTAATGAACCAATTATTGCGTTTTGATTTTTTGTACATTCGTGTATGAGAAAAATTCTATTCGGAGTTGTCATTACGCTAGTTGTGCTTTTTACCTTTAAATATTGTGGTGACGATAAAGAAAATCAGGCCACACTTAAAGAGAGTTCGGCACTTATTCAAGAGCAAATTAAAAATGTAGGCAAACTAATTGTAACAGAAGGACATTTTAGTCAGGTGCTTAATTATAGCAATTCCAAAGAACTTCTAGGTCGTTATTTCACGTCTGATAAAAAAGCACTGGTGGTTGTAAATGCAGATGTTTTTATATCCTATGATTTGAGTAAAATTGAATATAAAATCAACAAAGCAACCAAAACCTTAACCATATTAAGTATTCCAAAAGAAGAAATCAAAATAAGTCCCGATTTAGAGTATTATGATATTGAAGCTGATTTTTTTAATCCGTTTGAAGCGAAAGATTATAACAATATTAAAGGTTTAGTAAAAAAATCGTTGTTAAAAAAATTAGAACAATCGGATATAAAAGCCAATGCCCAAAACCGATTAATTAGTGAATTGGCAAAATTTTATATTCTGACAAGTTCTTTAGGATGGACATTGGAATACAACAATATTCAGATTGAAAATCAAGATGCTTTAAACCAATTGAAATTATAATTTTTTTTGCAATCTTACCCAGCCACCACCATTAGTAGCGTCAATGTTTTCCAGATTCAAATATTTTGCTGCTTTTGCCGAACGTACACCACTTTCGCAACAAACAACAATAGGTTTTTTTAATTGTTTTACTTCTGCTAATCTATTTCGTAATTCGTCCAACGGAATATGTACAGCTTTATCAATGTGTCCACTATCCCATTCACGTTGACTTCTAACATCTAAAATGGTTGCACCATTATCTAAATATAGTTGAACTTGACGTTTTTTAACACCAAAAATATAATCAAAAAACCCCATAGTCTATCTTTTTATATACATTTACAAATTATAATATAAGTAATTAATATTAGTAAATCAAATGCTACTTCAATTTGAAGCCAGAAACTAGGAAAGAGGAAATTATAAACACAGCAGCCAAATTATTTAAAGAAAAAGGCTATAGTGCTGTTACCATGCGAGATATTGCTACTGCAATGGGAATTAAAGCTGCCAGTTTATACAATCATATTAGTTCCAAACAAGACATATTAAAAGACATCATTATTTCTCTTGCTGAAGCTTTTACTAAAGGGATGCTGGAAATTAAATCTTCAAACGTATCTACCATACAAAAAGTTCAAGCTGTTGTAAAATTACATGTGGATATTACAGCTCAAAACACGTACGGAATGGCATCTTTAAACAATGATTGGATGCATTTAGAAGAAAAAAGAGACTATTATTTATCATTACGAAATGGCTACGAAGCCGATTTTAGAAGTATATTATTAGAAGGTGTCAAGCGTAATGAAATCACCGATTCCAATGTGGAAGTCATGTTGTTTTCTATACTTTCTACACTTCGCTCGCTCTATTTGTGGATTCCCAAAAAAGAAGATGTTTCACCTCAAGAACTTTCTAAAAGTTTAAGTAAAGTCTTAATCATGGGAATTAATAATTAGTTATCATTTTATTTTGTAAATTTGTATCCCAAACTAACAGTTGTTAGTTAAAATATATAAATTTCAAGATGGCAGATTTTTACAACATAAAAGTTGCAGATATATATAAAGAAACTAAAGATACAGTCGTAATTTCTTTTGATGTTCCCGACAATTTAAAAAGCAAATTCCATTTCAAACAAGGGCAACACTTAACGTTACGTAAGGAAATTAATGGAGAGGATATTCGTCGGAATTATTCACTTTGCTCAAGTCCTTTGGATAACGAATGGAAAGTGGCAGTTAAAACAATTAGGGGCGGAGTTTTTTCTAATTATGCATTCAACACCTTAAAAAAAGGCGATGAACTCCAAGTCATGGCACCACATGGTGAGTTTTATGTAGACTGTGAACCAGAAGCCTCAAAAAACTACATCGCATTTGCGGCAGGAAGTGGCATAACACCTATGTTATCCATTATTAAAACACATTTGTTGTCCGAGCCAAATAGTACATTCAAATTGTTTTATTTGAATAGAACCGTTAAATCCATTATCTTTAAAGAAGAAATAGAGCAGCTTAAAAATGAATTTTTCGGGCGTTTTCAAGTCTTCTATTTTTTAACTAAAGAACAACGTGATATACCGTTTTTAAATGGACGTTTTGATAAAGATAAAATGGCAATTTTAACCAATCGCTTTATTGATGTTCCAGATACTAATCACGCCTTTATTTGTGGTCCACAAGATATGATTTTCTTAATTCGCGATGAATTACAAGCAGCTGGAATGCCCAAAAATCATATTCATTACGAATTATTTTTTACAGGAAGTAGTGAAGAAGAAAACAAACATATTGCTGAAGTTTTAGAAGAAAAAGTAAACGGAACACAAGTCACTATTATCGATGGTGGAAAAGAATTTCATTTCATCATGGATGATGATTTTGATAACATACTGGATGGCGCTTTAGCTGCTGGAGCCGATTTGCCTTTTGCATGTAAAGGTGGTGTTTGTAGCACGTGTAAATGTCAAGTAAAAGAAGGTTCCGTGAAAATGAAAGTCAATTATGCCTTGGAAGAAAAAGAAGTGGCACAAAACTATGTGTTAAGTTGCCAAGCAGTGCCAACAACCGATAAAGTGGTTGTTGATTTTGATGTTTAATAAAAAAACAAAATGCTATGAGTGAAGAACAAGTAAGAAATCTAGAAAAACAATTTGAAGCACGGATAGCGCGTGATGAAAAAATTGAACCTAAAGATTGGATGCCAGAAAAATACAGACAAACGCATATTAGGCAAATGTCTCAACATGCACACTCCGAAATAGTAGGTATGTTACCAGAAGGAAACTGGATTACCAGAGCGCCATCCTTAAGACGAAAAGTAGCCTTATTGGCAAAAGTTCAAGACGAAGCTGGTCACGGATTGTATTTATATTCAGCATGCGAAACATTAGGTGTTTCTCGTGATGAGCTATATGATCAGTTGCATTCAGGAAAAGCCAAATACTCATCCATATTTAATTACCCAACAGTTACTTGGGCAGATATGGGAGCTATTGGTTGGTTAGTAGATGGCGCAGCAATAATTAATCAAGTGCCATTATGTAGCACCTCGTTTGGCCCTTATGCACGTGCTATGGTTCGTGTTTGTAAGGAGGAAAGTTTTCATCAACGTCAAGGTTTTGAAATCATGCTAAAATTAGCAAAAGGAACACCAGAGCAAAAAGCTATGGCTCAAGATGCTTTAAACCGCTGGTGGTGGCCATCATTAATGATGTTAGGTCCAACCGATGCAGAATCCATTCATACGGAACAATCCATGAAATGGAAATTGAAACGCAAATCAAATGACGATTTGCGCCAACAGTTTGTAGATCAAACCGTTCCTCAAGCAGATCTTATTGGTTTAACAATTCCAGATCCAGATTTAAAATGGAATGAAGAACGTGGTAGTTATGATTTTGGAGAAATTGATTGGGATGAGTTTTGGCAAGTTGTAAAAGGTCATGGTCCAATGAACAAAAGCCGAATGCACGCACGCGTTGGAGCTTGGGAAGGTAGTGAATGGGTTCGT
>DIAL01000115.1 GCA_002414705.1 Flavobacteriaceae bacterium UBA5079 | reverse complement strand
TCGATACCATTTGGCCAAAGCCAAATCACTCGAGCTGACGTTCAGACCTAATTAAAAAAGAGAAATTAAGAATATATGTAGCCCCGTCACGTCGAGTGATTTTTTTACTGCGGAAGCAAGGAAAAAAATTGTATCGAGATGTCGATACCATTTGTTCGTACCTCACAAATCACTCGAGCTGACGGGTGTTCTGGTCTCTAAAATCTATTTAAGCTTATAAAGACTATTAAAAATTTAGGATACTGCCTCTTTAATACGCTTAATAGCCTCTATAATTTGTGCCTGACTAGCCGCATACGATAAGCGAATGCAATTTGGATCGCCAAAGGCATCACCTGTAACGGTTGCTACCAAGGCATGTTCTAATAAGAATAAGGAGAAATCTGTTGCATTATTTATGGGTGTTCCTTTTAACGTTTTTCCAAAGAAAGCCGAAATATTTGGAAATACATAAAACGCACCTTCAGGTGTGTTATTGATAAATCCAGGCACATCATTTAATAAGGTTAACACCAAATCCCGACGAATTTTAAATTCATCTACCATGAATTTTACTCGTGTTGGTGATTCGTTTAAAGCTGTAATAACTGCACGTTGCGCAATACTGTTGGCACCACTTGTAACCTGACCTTGCATTTTGTTGCAAGCGCGTGCTATGTTTTCTGGCGCACCTAAATAACCAATTCGCCAGCCCGTCATAGCAAAGGCTTTGGAAACACCGTTTATAGTTATGGTTCTATCAAACATATCAGGAAACTGTGCCATACTTGCATGACCTTCTTCGGTGAAGTTGATATGTTCATAGATTTCATCTGAAACCACATAAATGTTTGGATATTTTTGAAGTACATCAGCCAAAGCACGCAATTCGGCTTTGCTATAAAGCGAACCACTTGGGTTGCAAGGTGAGCTGTACCAAATCATTTTTGTTTTGGGTGTAATAGCGGCTTCTAATTGTGCAGGTGTCATTTTAAAATCGGTAGCAATACTGGTTGGTACTTCAACCGGAACACCTTCTGCAAGTTCAACTATATCTGCATAACTAACCCAATACGGACAGGGTAAAATAACTTCATCACCCGGATTAATCATCACTTGTGCTACATTATAAAGTGCCTGTTTAGCACCAGTAGACACTACAATCTGTGGTAAGGTATATGTTACGTTATTATCTCGTTTAAATTTGGTGATAATAGCTTGTTTCAATTCTACATAGCCATCAACTGGTGTGTACGAACTGTAATTATCATGAATAGCCTGAATGGCTGCTTCTTTAATATAATCTGGCGTATTGAAATCTGGTTCACCCAAACTTAACCCAATAATATCTTTGCCTTCCGCACGTAATTCGCGGGTTTTTGCTGCCATAGCTAACGTGGCAGACGTGGCCATGTTTAAAACTCTATCTGAAAGAACATTCATGTAGATCTATCTTTTTAAAAAAGTAAATAAAAATTACGCCATACTTGGTTTTGTGCCAAGTACTTTTAATTGGTTGTAGTGTTCTGCAATAGCCGTCCAAATAGAATTGTATTCATTATAAGGAAGGCTGAATTCATGTGCTGTTTCTCTTACAATATTAGCAATATTCTTATAATGCACGTGACTGATATGAGAAAATAAATGATGTTCTACTTGTCTGTTTAATCCACCTGTATAAAACTCAACCATCCAACTTTTAGGTGAAAAATTAGATGTGGTAAATAATTGGTGAATTGCCCAGGTATTTTTCATATTACCATTTTCATCAGGTAATGGCATTTCCGTATTTGGCATAACGTGCGCTAATTGGAAAATAACACTCAATATAATTCCTGCTGTATAATGCATAATGAAAAAACCAATTAATACTTGCCACCAGGCATATCCTAATGCTAATGGAAGTACGACCCATATTGAGTAGTAAATTATTTTACCAATAATTAGCTTGGTCCATTGGGTTGCTGGGTTTGGAAAATCACCATACGATAATTTACGCTTGAGGTATATGTAGGTTTGTTTAAAATCGGTAGTAATTGCCCAATTAACCGTTAATAAACCATACAGTAGAAATGCATAATATTTTTGGTATTGGTGAATTTTTGACCACTTAGCATGTTTAGAAAAACGGATAATACGTCCTGCATCAATATCTTCATCATGCCCTTGAATATTAGTATAGGTATGGTGTAAAACGTTGTGTTGTACTTTCCAGTTGTAATCGTTTCCAGCTAAAATATGGATACTACTTCCCATTAATGTATTTACCCATTTTTTACTAGAAAATGATCCATGATTTGCATCATGCATCACATTCATACCAACACCTGCAATTCCAATACCCGTAATAACCATGGCTATAACTTGAGCCCATCCTGGTAAATTAACTGTTAATAAAAGAACTAATGGTCCTAAAAGAAGGGTGAACATGATCATGGCTTTTATGTATAAAGTCCAATTACCTGTTTTTTTTATGTCGTTATCTTTAAAATAATCGTTTACACGTTTGTTTAATGTTCTGAAAAATTTTGCAGAATCATTTCTTGAGAAAGAAAGGGTTTTATTTGTCATGCTCTATCATTTAAAATGTACTAACGCACAAAGACGAAACTACACATTTAGGCAAAGATAATTATAATGAGCCGTTATGAACACAAAGTTTTCATAAAAATATGCACAAAAAATTACCTACTTTTGTCGAAAATATTCGAATATGGAGCTTATTTTAAAGTATTTCCCAAACTTAACAGACGATCAGATTGCCAAATTTACGCTATTGGAAACCTTATATCAAGACTGGAATTTGAAGATTAATGTGGTGTCCAGAAAAGATATTGATGAGTTGTATTTACGTCACGTTTTACATGCTTTAGCTATTGCGAAGGTGATAGAATTTAAGCCCGGAACCAAATTGATGGATGTTGGAACTGGTGGTG
Organism: Flavobacteriaceae bacterium UBA5079; assembly: GCA_002414705.1. GTDB lineage: Bacteria > Bacteroidota > Bacteroidia > Flavobacteriales > Flavobacteriaceae > Algorimicrobium. The sequence continues at coordinate 8,683 of DIAL01000115.1, read as the reverse complement.
GATTTCCAGGCATTCCGTTGGCTATTTTATTTCCAGAATGTTCGTTTCATTTGGTGGATAGTATTGCTAAAAAGTTGAAAGTGGTGGATGAGGTTGTTGCTGGTTTAGAATTAACCAATGTAAAAACCACACACACTCGCGTTGAAGACATTAAAGATACCTATGATTTTATAATTAGTAGAGCCGTTGCAGCTATGCCAACTTTTGTGCATTGGATAAAAGGACGCGTGGCCAAAAAACAAAATCATGATCTTAAAAATGGCATTCTCTATTTAAAAGGAGGCGATTTATCTGAAGAGCTTCAAGATTATAGAACAGCCACCATTTATAACATTTCAGATTTTTATTCAGAAGCATTTTTCGATACTAAAAAGGTGGTTCATTTACCCATTAAATTTAAGGGATAACTTTTTTGAAATTATTCAGAATCAAATGTATAAACAATCAAAAAGCTCCGAATTTACTTCGGAGCTTTTTGATATTAATATTGGATTAGAAAATAAAACGAAACGTCAGTTCGAGTGATTTTTGAGGTACGAACAAATCGTATCGAGAACTAATTTAAAGAACAAATTCTTATTCTCGATACAAATTTTACTTTTTTCAATCGTAAAATTCACTCGAATTGACGAATTTTATCAAAATCCACTACATTCCGTTTCTTTATTTAACCAATAATTTTGTTCTTAAAATCGGATTACCTTCTCTTTCAATATTTAATATATATAAACCAGAAGACAGTTGAAACGGAATCGTTGTGCGTTGGTTTAAATCGACTGTTGATTGCAACACAAGTTTTCCAGTAACATCTACAATAGATACCTTTGAATTTTTATAAACTTGTGAACATAAAATGGTGACGTTTTGGAATACCGGATTTTGTTCTAGTTTTATAAAATTTCCATCAAAAGAATCTGTGCCTAAAGTTTCTAAAATAATTTCATTTATGGCAAAATCCACGTTTTGTTGCGTTAAAGTAACGTGTGGTTCATTTTCATTTGGCATATACCAGGCATCAAAAGGTGTTGTGTTGGTGGTTGCACGAGCTGTTGTAACGTTGCTTGGTGTATGAAACCAATTTATCTCATTATTTGTAATTTCAAAAGCCATGGAGCTCACACTTGGAATAAAATTAAAATAATCTGTACTCAAGGCATTTAGAAAATCGCCAACCAATCCATCCGTTGATAAATCTGCAGTTAAATTCAAAATATCAAATAATCCGCCAGAAGCAGCATCCACGCCATTTGAAAAGCTAGGAGCTGTTGATGTGGCATTATTAATGCGGTCGTTCGCTAAAGGAAACCACCAGGCAAAATCCAAATGAACTTTACTGCTAAAAACTTGTGTTCCAGCATTGGGCGTAAAGCGTGTTTCTGCTTTTAATTCCGCTCCTGTAATAACATCAATATTGGCATTTAGAATCCGACTTCCAGGGTTTAAATTGTTAGTAGAGGCTGTGTTATCTTGATATCGTATGTTTGCACCACTTCCGTTACTAATTGTAATGTTTCGGGTTAATTCTGGAAAACCAGAGTTGGTTAAATTTTTTATTCTTGAATCTAGTATGGCTTTAAATGGATGTTCTTGTGGTAAATCCAATGCGCTATTAAAGGTTACACCATCACTGTTTGTGATATGGGATTCAAACTGATCAACTAACATTTGTCTGGCAGCAGAAGATGTTAGCATACCATCTATAATAGGTTGTAATTCTTCTACGTTTTGATCGCCTAAAACGGCAAAATCATCCAAGCCAAAGGCTAAAAAATTAAACTGATGTTGAAATCCAATGGGCACATTAGCACCATGATGCGGTGCATCAAAAGAAATCCACAGTCTGGTTTCATGGTCTAAACTATTACTCTCCATATAGTTTAAAGCGTATCTAGAAATTAATCCACCCATACTAGGACCAATAATCACATTCTCTTCAACGCCAATTTTTTGGGCGTTAATGGTATTTATTAATTCGACTAAAATCATGGCGTTTCGCTCTATAAAATCGACACCACCATCTACAACTTTGTTATCGGCAGCTCGCGTATAGACTGGGAAATTTAATATAACAACATCAAACCCTTCGTCTCTAACTAAATCGCCTAAATTGGAAGTCGTACCATTTTGTTCAAAATTTAGTAATTCATAAATTCCAGCAATGTCTCGTCCATCATCTGGGTCAAAACCATCGACTAAAATAATAGGTTTATCTAAAATATTATCAGCACTTAAAAACAGTTCATATTCTCCAGTTCCGTTATAAGATGTGGTTTCGCCATAAGTAGAAAGGTCTGGTGTAATAGTAGAATTGAAGGTTGAAATTACACGATTAAAATTCCGTTGTAAATCGGTATTGGAATAGGTGATATCTAAAGTTGCTTGACGGTTAATAATCGTTCCATTATCTAAAGTGATTTGAAAAGTAAGTGTCTTTTTTCCATCATTGAGATAAGAAATTCTTGTGTTTTCACCGATGTTTATCGGTCTAAAATCTTGACCATCTCCAAAATTTATAGCAATTTGTGCGATAGCGTTTTCTGTCGTGTTAAAAACATTATCTGCTGTCAAAACAAATGTAGTTTCTAAACCTTTGTGTTTATTGCGTAAAGGAGCAATAATGGCTATGCTGTTTTGCTCAAAGATGACTTCATTTGAGTTTCTTCGAATTAAAGAGCCATTTGCGTCACGCGTTACAGCTTGATTCCGAAGTGCGTTTTCTGTGATAGATTCATAATCTGAATATAAAATAGCTAAAGGAATAGTATTTGTAAAATGACTTTGTTCACTTTTTTTCTTAATACTGGAAAGCGGTTGTAAGCGTTCTTGAAAATCGTTTTGTGCAATGGTTTTATAGGCTTGATAAAACCTATACGTGTTAATGGGTTTGCTATTGTATGCTGTAATATCTACTACTGGAGACTGTGGAACCAAAATGCTAGTTTCCATTCCTGTTGTATCAAATTTTTCGAAAGCTTTCCGCTGTTGTGAAAATGATGAAGCCGAAAGCAAAATAACTATTAGACAGTAGTTTATTTTCATAAGTATTCAGTTATAGATTGTTTAAATATACAGTCTGAAATTAATTGGAACTAATACTTTGGATAAACGGCATAAAAAAACCCTTAACAGGTTCGTGTTAAGGGTTTTTGTGTGTTTAAAATAGGTGTTAATTATTCACCTAAAAATGGATATCTATAATCTACTGGTGTTACAAAAGTTTCCTTAATCATTCTTGGGGAAACCCAACGTAACAAGTTTTGTGCGGATCCAGCTTTATCATTTGTTCCAGATGCTCTTGCACCTCCAAATGGTTGCTGACCAACAACAGCTCCTGTAGGCTTATCGTTTATGTAAAAGTTTCCTGCACTATTTTGAAGTGCATTTGTAGCTTCTTGAATAGCATAACGACAGTTAGATAAAATAGCACCTGTTAAGGCATATTCGCTCGTTTCGTCAACTAATTTTAGCGTTTCAGAATACTCATCTTCATTATAGACATAGATTGTAATTACAGGTCCAAATAACTCGGTACACATGGTTGTGTATTTTGGATTGGTAGTTACAATAACAGTAGGCTCAATAAAATAACCTTTAGATTTATCGTAATTTCCACCAACAATTATTTCGGCATCTGTATCTGCTTTAGCGTTATCAATATATTTAGCTAGTTTATCAAAAGAACCTTCGTGAATTACGGCTGTAATAAAATTGCTCATATCTTCAGGTGAACCCATTTTGAAAGACTTTACATCTTCAATAACCAATTTCTTAACATCATCCCATAAATTGCTTGGTACATAAGCTCTTGACGCTGCACTACATTTCTGACCTTGGAACTCAAAAGCACCTCGGACAATTGCAGTTGCTACTTGTTTAGCATTTGCTGTTTTATGCGCAACAATAAAATCTTTACCACCAGTTTCACCTACAATTCGTGGATACGTTTTGTATTTATGGATGTTATTACCAATTTGTTTCCATAATGATTTAAAGATGTTTGTTGAACCCGTAAAGTGTAATCCAGAAAAATCTGGGCTATTTAAAACGGTATCTGTAATCATGACAGGATCTCCAAAAACAACATTAATAACACCAGCTGGAACACCTGCTTCTTTAAATACATCCATAATAACTTTGGCTGAATATATTTGACTATCACTTGGTTTCCAAACAACAACATTGCCCATTAAAGCCATACAAGCTGGTAAGTTTCCAGCGATAGCAGTAAAGTTAAATGGTGTAACGGCATACGTGAAACCTTCTAACGGACGGTATTCAATACGATTCCAAGCATCACTTGTGCTTTCTGGTTGTTCCATGTAAATATCTGACATGAATTGTACGTTAAAACGTAAAAAGTCAATCAGCTCACAAGCTGCATCAATTTCAGCTTGGTAAATGTTTTTAGATTGCGCTATCATGGTAGCGGCATTTATTTTAGCTCTGTATGGGCCAGCAATTAATTCGGCTGCTTTTAAAAAGATGCCTGTGCGTTGTTCCCATGGCATTTGCGACCATAATTTTCTGGCTTCTAAAGCAGTAGAGATAGCGTCTTCTATATGCGATTTTTCGGCTACATGATACGTTCCAACACTATGTTGATGATCATGAGGAGGAGACATGGTTCTGGTGTTTCCCGTTTCAACATCCTTTCCATTAATATACATGGGTACATTAATTTTGTTGTTGTACATGTCTTTGTATGCTTTTAAAACTTCTTCGCGTTCTGGCGATCCTGGAGCATAAGATTTTACAGGCTCGTTTACTGCAATTGGTACGTTAAAGAATCCTTTTCCCATGAGTATGTGTGTATTTTAATGTTAATTAATTTTAAAGGTGCAAAGGTACGATTTTTTAGCTATTTTTTTGAGAGAAAGCATCTTAAATACACGTTAAAAGTTTTATCTTTTGGTAAATTTAAATAATTCTTTGCTTACATATTTATGTGTATTGTATAACTCATTCATATATGGGATACTGCTCTGTTTTAGCGTGTAATCCTGATGAGGTACCAAATAGATTAGTTCCTGCTCCACCTTTTTAGGACGAAAACGGTGTTATTTTGTGTCAAGGATTTGATAAAGCAACCAATATTATGCAGGTAGTAAAAGGCATATATGTGTTGCTAGGTGTTATCGTATTTTGAATACGCAAATTACCACTACATAAACTGTGTGTTTTTGAGATAACCGTTTTTGTTAGTTTAAAGCAAAAGGAGCGCTTAACCTAAAGGCAGGTATAGCTACTTTAAATTTTTTCTTTGTTTCTAAATTAATCATGGTGTAAAACCCTTGCATAGCACCAAATGGAGACGTTAATAAACAGCCGGACGTATACGTGTGCGATTCACCAGGGTTTAAAATAGGTTTTTTGCCAATTACGCCTTCGCCTGAGACCAATTCAACATTGTTAAGTGCGTCCAAAATAGTCCATTCTCTGGCATATAATTGAACCAAATGGCTGCTTTGATTTTCAATAGTGACTTTATATCCAAAGGCATATTGAATTTTGTAGTCTTTGTAAAATGAGCCTTCAAAATGTGTTTCCACAGAAATTTTGATGCCTTTTGTTACTTGTTGAACCATGCTATTAATCGGTTTTCAAGGATTAGATTCTTGCTAAAGTAATAAATAATCTTTTAGAATAAAAATAAATAGATTTTAGTCGATTAACGGGTAACTTAATTGGATATATTCACAGAACTTCCTTGACCAATACCAATGATTCGGTCATATCTGGCGCCTAAATCCCGATAGTATACAACCACTTTATAATCATTTTCTGTCTGCCAATAGCTACCACTTACAGCACTTTCATTTAAAGTGCCAGTTTCATTATTAACAATAACATATTTAAAGTTATAAAAACCTTGTTTTAAAATAATGGGTACTTCATAAATTCCTTTTTTGGAATTGAACGTCATTTTAGTGGTGTTTTCAATGGCATAATTATTAAAATTCCCATAAACATGAACGGATTGGGTTGGAGGTAATTCGTCTAATAATAATGAGAAATGCATCCAAGCATAATCGGCTTCTATAGAAGGTCTATCTGCATCAATAGCCGTAATTAAAAAGTTACCATTAATATCGGGATTGTAGGTATAGGGTTGGTTAAAACGCGGTACATTTGTGAATAGGTAATTACTGTATAATTCGTGTAATTCTATAAACTGAATAGCAGCATTGGCACCACGAATATCTCGATTTTCGAAGTAAAAATATTCGTTTCCTCCTTCAAACAGCGTCTCGTTAGTATATTTATAAATCAAATCGTTTCCAATAGTATATTGTGGTGGTACATTTTTAATGGCCGTGTTTAAATTGTTATTCTGAATTATCAGTGTTTTAACCGTTTGTAGTGGGTTATTAAACTGAAGGCTTCCAGAGTTGATAACGATGTCAACACTTTGCATGCGTTCTACTTTTTTAACATCGCGAGAGCGCTTGATGGAAACACCAACGTTGGCTAGGTTTTCTTGAATCATGAATTTTCGTGAGAAAACCATTTCATCCATATCATTAAAAATTTCAATCATGTAGTTTCCTGAAACTTTTAAACCACGTGTTTGCGAATTTGGAAGTCTCAATATATAATGAGAGTAAATTTGAAGCGTGTTAAAGGAATTTTCGTAATTCCGAATCCGCTGATTATCTATACCATTTAAAAATTCGGTTTGCATAAGTTGGGATGGTGTCCAATCGTAATCAAAGTGTTCAATTTTGTAATAGAAATCTTCCTCGTCACCATTTAATGCATCAAATTCTAAAACCAGTTGCTGTCCAAGCTGTAAAATGGGTAACTGACTTTCGTTTGTTTGACCTTGAAATGTGATGGATTTTATATAACCAGGCGGATTAAGTTCTTGAACTATTTGTGCAAAAATAGTCTGACTACAAAAAATAACAAATACGGATAAAAATGACTTAAGCATGTATTAATAGTTTTATGGGTTAAAGATAAACAATTTTTATGCCTAATGATTCTTGTTTATTTAGAATAGATATAAATAATAAACTTCATTAAACTCTGGCATAAAATGATGTATAATTTCGTAAATTTGCACCGATTTTTACTTCAATTAAAATCAGAATCATATTTTTTACTATTAACAAATAGATTTATAAACATGTCAAACGACATTACCATTAAAAAAGGTCTAGACATCAAGCTAAAAGGTGCTGCTGAACAGGTGACTGAAAACGCCATTATTAGTAATTTTTGCACTGTTAGACCAGAAGACTTCCACGGTGTTACACCAAAATTAATTGCAAAAATTGGAGCTAAAGTAAAAGCTGGAGAGCCTATTTTTTATAATAAGGCACAAGAAGCTGTTATGTTTGTTTCACCAGTATCTGGAGAGATTGTAGATATCCCTAGAGGTGATAAACGTCGCATTTTAGCATTGAAAATTCAAGCAGATAAGGAGCAAGTTTTTCACGATTACGGAACATTTAATGTAGAAACTGCTACGCCAGAGTCTATTAAAGCACATTTATTAGCATCTGGTTGTTGGCCTTTTATTAAACAAAGACCGTATGATGTTATTGCAAATCCAGAGAAATCGCCGAAAGCTATTTTTATTTCAGGATATGCTAGTGCACCTTTAGTTGCGGATTATGATTACGTATTGCAAGGTAAAGAAGCAGAACTTCAAGCGGCAGTAAGTGCTTTAGGGAAATTAACTGAAGGCCACGTGCATGTGTCGGTTGGTAAAAACTCTAATTCGCCATTGGCTGGACTAAAAGGTGTTTCATTACACCAGGTTTCAGGTCCACATCCATCTGGAAACGTAGGAACGCAAATAAATAAAATAGACCCAATTAATAAAGGAGAAACTGTTTGGACTATTAATCCGCAGGATTTAGTCATCATCGGTGAATTACTTTTAACCGGTAAATTCAACGCAGAACGTTTGGTTGCTTTAGTCGGATCGTCTGTTAAAAAACCACGTTATTTTAAAACCAAAATTGGTAGTGAAGTAGCTACTATGGTTTATGATAATGGTGTTGATAAGGATGCTAACGATCGTATTATATCTGGAAGTGTTTTATCAGGAAAACAAATAAAGCCAGACGGTAGTTTAGATTATTACAGCAATACAATAAGCGTCATACCAGAAGGAGATGATTATGAATTTTTTGGTTGGAACAAACCTGTTTTTGATAAAGTTTCTACGTCTAGAGCTTTAACCTTCTCATGGTTAACACCAAATAAAAAATACGCTCTAAATACCAATACAAATGGTGAGCATCGTGCTTTTGTACTTACAGGAAAATATGAAGAAGTATTTCCATTGGATATTTATCCACTACAAATTCTTAAAGCTTGTATGTATCAAGATTTAGATGAAATGGAAGCTTTAGGTATGTACGAAGTTGCACCAGAAGATTTTGCCTTAACGGAATTTGTTTGTGTGTCTAAACAGCCACACCAAGAAATTATCAGAAAAGGATTGGATGTCATGATTAAAGAAATTGGATAATGGTTCATTTTCACTGTAAAATGAGAAATATATATAAAGATGAGTTTAAAAAGTAATTTACATAACTTAAAGGAGAAGTACAAAGGAACCAAAATGGCTCCTGCGTTTAACGCACTTCATACTTTTTTGTATTTGCCAAATGAGACCACACATAATGGGACTCACATTAAAGCGGCTGATGATTTAAAAAGAACCATG
>DIAL01000012.1:17195-18073 GCA_002414705.1 Flavobacteriaceae bacterium UBA5079 | reverse complement strand
TGTAGGGCATCATCTTCTGCAGTAATACCTTGCTCTTCAGCAATATATTTTAAATAGGATTTAGCATCTTTAACGGTAATTCGTTTAAAGTCGAAAATCTGACAACGCGATAAAATAGTTGGAATAATTTTATGCTTTTCTGTTGTTGCTAAAATAAAGATACAATGCTTTGGTGGCTCTTCCAATGTTTTTAAAAAGGCATTAAAAGCCGCTTGAGATAACATGTGAACCTCGTCAATAATATACACTTTATATTTGCCAACTTGTGGTGGAATTCTGACTTGGTCTGTTAGATTTCTAATATCATCTACCGAGTTATTAGAAGCCGCATCCAGTTCAAAAATATTAAAAGCAAAATCTTCATCCTCTTTTTCAGTACCATCACTATTAATCATTTTAGCCAAAATACGTGCACATGTTGTTTTACCAACACCACGTGGACCTGTAAATAATAAACCTTGGGCTAAATGATTGTTTTCAATGGCATTTAATAACGTATTTGTAATAGCTTGCTGACCAACAACGTCCTTAAACGTTTGTGGTCTATATTTTCTAGCCGATACTACAAAGTGTTCCATTGATAGGGGTTAAGTTTGTTGCTTGTTTAAGCAAACTTACAGTATAACAAAGTTAAAAAATCCACTGGTAAATTATAAAAAAGTCTTGTTAATTTAATAGGAGTTATTAACATTACAATTTAAAACAGGTGTTGGTTTTATAAAGTTAAATCCATAGATGTTTTTAAAAATAAAACCATTTAGTATTGTAACTTTGCACACAAGTAAATTGCCTTATCGAACCAAATTTATTTTGGTTAGGAAAGTCCGAACACCAGAGTGCAAACATAGTGGCTAACAGCCACCAGCCGTGAGGTTAGG
>DIAL01000012.1:9924-17135 GCA_002414705.1 Flavobacteriaceae bacterium UBA5079 | reverse complement strand
GTTAACGGCCACCAGTCGCAAGGCTAGGAAAAGTGCAACAGAAAGTATGTACAGGTTATGCTGTAGTGAAACCAGGTAAACTCTATGTGGTGCAATGTCATGTATACCAACGTTTGAGTGCGGCACGTGCGATTGTTGGAGGGTAGGCAGCTAGAATGTATTGGTAACAATGCATCCAGATAAATGATAAGGGCTTTTATTTTTTTAAGAGTACAGAATTCGGCTTATAGATTTACTTAAATAAACAAGCTCCTTGATTGTCAAGGAGCTTTGTTTTATTGTAAAGTTATATTGGGTTTAATTTTCCGTCAGTTCGAGTGATTTTGAAGAATGAAAAATTGTATCGAGAACTTATATTCTATTCTTCCTCTTCTTCATCAGACCCTATCTCAAAAAAGCTGAACATATTGCCACCATAACTTTTAGAGTACTTATAATGTTCTAATTCGTTCAACTTCGTATGTTTAGAATGTTCTACAATTAATACACCATTGGATTCTAATAAATTGTTTTTAAATACCAAGTCTGGAATTTTGCTGAATTCATCCAATGGAAATTCATAAGGTGGATCAGCAAAAATAATGGTGAATTGCTTATTGCATTTCTCTAGATATTTAAACACATCGCTTTTTATGGTGTTAATGTCCATGTCAAAACTATCAGCTGTTTCGTTTATAAATTTAATACAGCCAAAATTTTCATCTACAGCTGTAATGTTTTCGGTGCCTCTTGAAGCAAATTCATAACTAATATTTCCAGTACCCGAAAACAAATCTAATACCGAAACCGAATCAAAATAATACTGATTATTTAAAATGTTAAACAAGGCCTCTTTAGCCATATCGGTTGTTGGACGAACGGGTAATTTTTTAGGTGCTGTAATTCTTCGGCCTTTAAATTCGCCTGATACAATGCGCATTATAAACTATGGATTAAGGTGAAAAAAGCATAATTGCTTTTTGGTTTTTCTAGATATTTAAAACCATCATTTCGCGTTGCAAAACGAATATGTCTTATGTATTTGTAAGCTATAGAATGTAAGGCGTCATTTTCTGAAACCTGCCCTAAAAACAATAGTATTAAAGTGTCTGGATTGAGTTGTAATTGTTCTGCTGTAAAGAGGATGTAATAAATAAAATCTTCTTTGGTAGCGTAATCAAAACTATTGTAGAGTAGAAGTTGACCATTTTTTATAACAACAATTTCAAAATGTGTATTTTGAACATGAACATACATTTTAGTATCTGTTTCTTGTTGTTCTTTCTTTAAAAGCGTTTCTATTAATACCGTTGAAAAGTGCTTGTATGAAAACGTTCCAAATTGCTCATAAATGTAATTGTTAATGTTTACATAAGGCACATAAATGTTCATGCTTTTATTAATATCTATGGTATCATAACTAATAAAATCGGAGCGTAATATTTTAGAATTGAATTTTAAATAATCGGCTAAATTATCTTCTTGAAATAATATTTCTGGTACCAAAGTGGATAACTCATTTTCATGAATTACCTGAATATTATTAAATGAAACTTGTAGTGCTTTTTCAGTTTCAAAAGCATCAATGAGTAGATCGAGAATTTTATATGGTGTTTCTCGTTTTTCGGTTACAATGTCTTTTAAATATTCAACCGTATGATTTTCTGTATTCAGAATGCAAAAAGAAAGTCCATTCAAACTAATTTGAATGGACAAGTTCTTGTTACTTTTTATATGTTCAGTGTTACTCGTTATCGCCATAAGTTTTTGGCCAGTTACCGTTTGTTTTCACTTCGGTCATGGATCCAACACGGATAGCATTACCATTTACTCCATCTACAGAAATTACTTCGTTTTCTTGAAGGATTAGGTCGTTATCTTCTCCTTCTAAAACAACTGCTTTTTTAACAAACGCTTCAAAAACTGGAATTTTAACATCGTCAGTTTCTAAAAAGCCTGCATTCATTTCAAATTTAGCGCCTGCTTTTCCAACTGGAACATTCATCATATCTCTGAAACGAGTAGATTTTCCAAATAAGGAGTCTCTAACTGGAACAAATCCTAATGTATCAATTAAAGTTAATTCTTTCATGGTTTCAACACCACCATATCGTTTTGTCATTTCTTCATCTAAAACTAATGTATCACGACGTTGTGTAATGGTATATTGTGCTGTGTCGATAAATTTTAATAAATTATCAAAATTAGGTGCAAAAACACCAGTAACTTGTCTGTGAGCTAATTGTGCATCACGAATATCTATTAAACGCTCGATAACTTGTGCGTAACGTTTATCTTTTTCTTGGTTAAATTGAATAGGTTTGTAAACAGACATAAATGTTTGATACCCTAAAAAGCCAATAAGTACCCAAAGTAATACAATAAGTACAGGTTTAAATTTTGCAGGTATAAATTTGTCTACAAGCCAAACTAAACCAATGGTTAGAAGAATTACCGCAACTACTATTAGAATTATTGTTAACATAGTTTTTAATTAAAATGAATTAAGGTTGTACGCAAATCTACAATTTTTTTTTAATCGTAAAAGCCAATGTGGCTAAAAATCATTGTTATCTTTGACTAATAATTTAAAAACCTTCTGTATTAATGAATTCTAATGAATTTTATTCGCTTGTAAAACAACAGTTTCCGTTTCAACCAACCCTAAAACAGGACATTGTTTTACAGCAATTATCAGAATTTATTTTTTCAGATAAAAAAAACGACTTGTATTTACTTAAGGGATATGCTGGAACGGGAAAAACCTCTATAATTGGTGCCATTGTATCTAATTTATGGAAAGCTAAAAAGAGTGCTGTTTTATTGGCTCCTACAGGTCGTGCTGCAAAAGTAATTTCTAATTACTCCAAAAAAGAAGCATTTACTATTCATAAAAAAATATATTTTCCAAAAAAAGAAAAGGGTGGAGGTGTCAAATTCGTTATCCAACCCAACAAGCATAAAAACACCATTTTTATAGTGGATGAAGCGTCCATGATACCAGATTCGCCCAGCGATTCAAAATTTTCAGATGGTAGTTCTTTGTTAGACGATTTAATGAGCTTTGTGTATTCGGGTCATAACTGTAAATTATTACTCATTGGAGATACAGCCCAATTACCACCTGTTAAACTGGATTTAAGTCCTGCATTAAATGAAACCACTTTGGAATTAACCTATAACAAATCCGTTACCAAAATGGAATTGGATGAAGTTATGCGTCAAGAGCAGGATTCTGGAATTTTAGTAAATGCTACGAGTTTGCGCGAAATGCTGGACAAGCCATTTCTAGACACCTTTCAATTTGATTTAAGAGGATTTAAGGACATTGTTAGGCTAACGGATGGTCAGGAAATTATGGATGCCATTAACGATTCCTATAGTGATATGGGAAATGAGGAAACGGCATTTATAGTAAGAAGTAATAAGCGCGCTAATTTGTATAATGAGCAAATTAGGAATCGGATACTTTTTAATGAAAACGAACTATCGGCAGGCGATTTCCTGATGGTTGTTAAAAATAATTACTATTGGGTAAAACCAAATTCCGACGCGGGATTTATTGCCAATGGAGATATTATTGAAATTTTAGAGATTTTTAGAATCATCGATTTATATGGTTTTCGCTTTGCAGAAGTAAAAATCCGTATGGTAGATTATCCACGAATGACACCTTTTGAAACCGTTTTAATGTTAGATACCATAGCTGCAGAAACACCTTCGCTTCCCTATGAAGATTCTAATCGTTTGTATCAAGAAGTGATGAAAGATTATGAGTATGAATCTAGTAATTACAAAAAATTTTTAGGCGTAAAAAATAACAAGTATTTCAATGCTTTACAGGTTAAGTTCTCTTATGCAATTACCTGTCATAAATCCCAAGGTGGACAGTGGAACACCGTTTTTGTGGAGCAACCTTACTTACCAGATGGTATTACAGTAGACTATCTACGTTGGTTATACACAGCTGTTACCAGAGCAAAAGAAAAGTTGTATCTTATTGGTTTTAAAGATGAATTTTTTCAAGAATGAGAAAGCGGAATTTCATTTTTTTGATAAAAAAAAAGCAAGCTTATTATAGATATTTATTTATAATGATTACAATTTTTATTTTCTTTAATGAGTCCTACTATTTTATAATTTTTTAAAGAAACTAAACTCTAAATCAGGTTAAAAAACCTTATTTTTGAAACTATTAAATACCCACTATATATATGAAAATAATTTCCATGATTCCTGCGCGTTACAAAGCTTCCCGTTTCCCTGGTAAGCTCATGCAAGATTTGGCAGGTAAAACGGTGATTTTAAGGACGTATGAGGCTACAGTAAATACAAAATTATTTGATGATGTGTTTGTTGTTACGGATAGTGATATTATTTATAACGAAATTGTAAATCATGGCGGAAAAGCCATTATGAGCAAAAAAGAACATGAATGTGGTAGTGACAGAATTGCTGAAGCTATTGAGTTTATGGACGATGTAGATATAGTTGTTAATGTGCAAGGTGATGAACCTTTTACAGAAGTAGCATCACTCAAAAAGCTCATTACTGTTTTTAATGATGATGCTCAAAAAGAAATTGATTTAGCATCGTTAATGGTTCATATTCAAGATTGGGATGAAATAACCAATCCCAATACCGTTAAAGTTATTGTGGATAAAAATAACTTCGCGTTGTATTTTTCAAGAAGTCCCATTCCATTTCCAAGAGACAAAGACGTTGCCGTTAAATATTATAAACACAAAGGTGTATATGCGTTTAGGCGTGAAGCACTTTTAGATTTTTATCGTTTACCCATGTTACCTTTGGAAGCATCAGAAAAAATTGAATGTATTCGCTATTTAGAATATAGTAAAAAAATAAAAATGGTGGAGACTGATGTTCAAGGCGTAGAAATTGATACACCTGAAGATTTAGAACTAGCCAATAAATTGTGGAAATAAATTATAGCAACATAAAAGTTATTGGCTTTGATGCGGATGATACGCTTTGGGTTAATGAAACCTATTTTCGGGATGCCGAAGTAGCTTTTGCTCAATTACTATCTCCTTATGAAACGCTGAATAAAATTGACCAAGAGCTGTTTAAAATGGAAATGAAAAATTTACCACTTTACGGTTATGGTGTTAAAGGGTTTGTATTGTCTATGGTGGAAACTGCCATTGAATTATCTAATAATAACGTCTCTGCCAAAACCATGAAAGCTATTTTGGATATAGGTAAGGATATGCTTGAAAAGCCAATTGAATTGTTAGATGGCGTTGAAACTGTTTTAAAAGAATGTTCCAAAAATTACCGATTAATATTAGCAACTAAAGGTGATTTGTTAGATCAAGAGCGCAAATTAGAAAAATCAGGTTTGTTAGATTATTTTCATCATATTGAAGTATTAAGTGATAAAAAAGAAGCCAATTATTCTAGGTTATTAAACCATTTGGATATCAAACCATCCGAATTTTTAATGATCGGAAATTCATTAAAGTCTGATATATTGCCATTGGTTAACATTAAAGCACACGCTATTCACGTACCTTTTCATACCACATGGATTCATGAACAAGTTGCTGAAGAAGAAACGAATGGAAAAGCTTATAAAACAGTAAAAAGTTTAAACCATTTACTTGAATTGTTGAAATAGTATCTGTGGATTTCATAAATTATAGCGATATTTATCAATTGAAATCAACAGCAAAATATATAAGGAAAGATTAATTAAATAGTCTGTTAAATATGTCCCATTTAACAAGCTATTTTAGAACAATATTACATGAGTTACAAAAATTACCCAATGGTGTCTCGAGTTGTTTTTGGTCGAGGAAGTTTTAGTCAGTTAGAGGATATTATTGCACCCAAGCGATTAAGTGTTTCTGCACCATTTATATTTTTAGTTGATGATGTTTTTGAGAAGAAAGCCACATTTTCAGGTCGTATTCCTTTGGCTTATGATGATAAAATAATCTTTATTTCTGCTGCAGAAGAACCTAAAACAACACAAGTAGATGCGCTTGTTGAAGACATTATACTGACCTGTAAACAACGACCATCAGGAATTATTGGTATTGGAGGCGGAACCGTTATGGATATGGCGAAGGCTGTAGCCATTATGATTACAAACGAAGGTGAATCTAAAGATTATCAAGGTTGGGATTTGGTTAAAAACCCAGCCATTTATCATGTAGGTATTCCAACTATTTCGGGTACTGGAGCCGAAGTTTCTAGAACAACAATATTAACTGGTCCAGTTAGAAAATTAGGTATCAATAGTGATTATACACCCTTTGATCAAGTTATACTAGATCCAGAATTAACTATAGGCGTGCCAAAAGATCAATGGTTTTATACGGGAATGGATTGCTTTGTGCATTGCATAGAATCTTTAAAAGGAACATATCTAAACGCGTTTAGCGAAAGTTATGGCGAAAAGGCATTAGAACTTTGTAAAGAAATTTTCTTGGAAGATACCTTGGACGAAAAAGAATCAGCAGATAAGTTAATGATGGCTTCCTGGCATGGAGGGATGAGTATTGCCTACTCCCAAGTTGGTGTTGCTCATGCAATGAGTTATGGTTTGGGCTATTTATTAGGCATTAAACATGGCGTTGGTAATTGTATTGTTTTTGAACATTTAGAAGAATATTACCCTGAAGGTGTTGCCATGTATAAAAAAATGCGTAATAAACACAACATTCATATTCCTCAAGGCATTTGTGCTAATTTAACAGATGAGCAATTTAATGTCATGATAGATGTGGCTTTAAGTTTAGAACCACTTTGGGAAAATGCCATTGGTAAAAACTGGCAAAAAGTTATTACACGTCAAAAATTAAGAGACCTTTATTCAAAAATGTAACATGCGTACGTTAGCCAAATTTATTTATTTTAAACTGCTAGGATGGCGTGTTACTGGTAATGTAACCTTCTCACAAGATACTGTAAAAAAAGCGGTACTTATTGCTGTACCACATACAAGTTGGCATGATTTCTATATTGGCGTTTTGTTGCGTCAAGTAGCACATGTAAAATCTAATTTTATAGCTAAAAAAGAACTATTTGTAGGGCCAGTAGGTTGGTATTTAAAAGCTATTGGAGGCGCACCTATTGATCGTGGCAATAAACAAAATAAAGTAGAAGCTATTGCGCAATTGTTTAACGAGCGTGATGAGTTTCGTTTGGCATTAGCACCTGAAGGCACCCGAAAAAAAGTAACCGAATGGCGAACCGGTTTTTAT
>DIAL01000012.1:6380-9837 GCA_002414705.1 Flavobacteriaceae bacterium UBA5079 | reverse complement strand
GAACCGGTTTTTATTACATTGCCAAAGCGGCCAACGTGCCTATTATTATGTTTTCATTAGACTTTAAAAACAAGCAAAATAATATTTCTGAACCTTTTTATCCTACTGATGATATGGAAGCCGATTTCAAATTTATGAAAGCCTTTTTTGAAGGGGTGGAAGGGAAGGTGGCTGC
Source organism: Flavobacteriaceae bacterium UBA5079 (assembly GCA_002414705.1). GTDB lineage: Bacteria > Bacteroidota > Bacteroidia > Flavobacteriales > Flavobacteriaceae > Algorimicrobium. The sequence continues at coordinate 9,662 of DIAL01000012.1, read as the reverse complement.
GTATTCTTAAAATAAACGGATGATTTTATTTGAACATTTATTTATTGTTATAGCGAAACCTTATATTAAAATTTGGAGCAAATACGAAAATTGGTGGGTTGCTGTTAGATTTGGAATAACATTATTAGTGCTTTCGAATTTATTATCTTTTCTTGCTATTTTAAAAGACAAGATATTTATAAGTATTTGGGTCTTTATGTTTTTTGTTACGATATTTTATTTGATTATTACATTTGCTAAACCAATATTAAATGATAAAAATTATGTATTAGAATATGAAATGATAGAATTGTGGAGAAAACTTTCACTGAGATATATAGTTGGTTCCGCATTGTTCGTTATTTTGATTTTTTGGATTTTTGTTGTTGGAATTTAAGCAACGGAGTATATTCCGATGTAAAAGATTAATTATCAACCCTAAAATCCTTCATTTCTTGAAGCGGTTCTAATACATTATAATCTTTCCAGACAGATGAATCATATTTCTGAATAGCTTCATAATTTATAGTTTTACCTTCTTGAAAAGCATCAAAATTAGCTGTATTCAATTCATTAACATCTAACATGAGTATTTCCGTACGTTCTTTGAAAGTGCCTTCTATCTTAAAGTTAAAAGCTACTTTATCATTACTTTCATTTTCAATAAACTTGATAGGTCTGTTAATATAGAAATAACGATCTATTTCACTTTTTATATAATATGGATAATAGTAGCCATCGCTATTTTTCCTGTAAGCAACAGAGCCTGCTTTGTTTTTCTCAATATATTTAATACCTAAAATTAAGCGTAAATTTAATTTCTGTCCTTCTCGTCCAGGATAAAAGGCATAATCAGCTCGCAAAACAGCAAAAGTTTGCATGGAAACATATATCGTTCCAACATAATTTGCAGAACCTCGTCGAGGTTTGAAGTTAATAATATAAACTATTTCATTATCTAGAAAGGTTAAATCCTTAAGCTCATAATCATATTTTTTTGTTTCTGTAATAAAATCTAATTCAGGTTCTTCAGTTATAGGATTTACTTCTTTTACCATATTAAAAGCAGCTTCTCTAACAAAACGAACGGCATTTATAGAATCTGATACTTTATCATTTCTGTTATTTAATGATACAGAATCTGATACTGTAAACCAACCCGACTTAACAGTGTAGACCTTACTTGTGTCTAAATGTTTTAATACAATATCATTGCCTTTATCAGTCATTTTTTCGAGTGACTGGTCGTTGTTTTGATCTACAAGGCTAACAGCTTTTTCAATTTTTAATTTAGCGTTGGAAATATCTTTAATATACAAAGTAGAAACCATGTCTGTATACTTTTTAGAGTCGTTATTTAGAAGTGATTGCTCTAATTTGTCAAAATCCTTATTGAAAGCTTCCAATTGCTTTTTCTTAAAATTAGACGATTTTTCTATTTCAAAATCCGCAGCTTTACCATCCACATATTCTGTCCGTCTACCAAACATTTTTAAAGACGTTTGTGCTAGTTTGTAGTTTTTAGATGCGTTGGTATTTACATAATATAAAATAGAATCTACTGTCAATTTCCTATCTGTAACATACACTTCCGAAAGTTCGTTTACAAGATCATTTAAAACGTATTCTTTGGATTGAAATTCTTGAATTTGAAGTCCCTTTTTTTCATATCCCATACAAGAAATATACACTGAATCTGTAGTTTGAAAACCTGAAACTATAATGTTGAAATTACCTTCATCATTGGATATGACACCATAATCTTCACCAATTTGAATGGTAGCAAAAGGAATTGGCTCATTTTTGTCGTCCAAAATGGTTCCAGTAACAGTTTGACTGAAACTTACTAGGGATAATAAATAGAAACATGCTGTTAAAAGCTGATGGCAATTATTTTTAGAGAACATAATCGTTTTTTAGATTAAGACGAATTTAACGATTATTTGTTACAATTTACAAGGGAGCATGCTCCCTTGTAATAAATTGATAGAAGTATGCTCCCTATGATTACTTAATCATCAGCGCTCTCTTCCATTGTATGATACACGTTTTGAACGTCATCATCTTCTTCTAGTTTTTCTAGTAATTTTTCTACATCAGCAGCATCTTCAGCACTTAATGCTTTAGTAACTTGAGGAATACGTTCAAATCCAGAAGATAAAATTTCTATCCCTCTATTTTCTAATTCAGCTTGTATGGCTCCAAAATTTTCAAAAGGCGCATAAATTAAAATACCATCATCATCGGCAAAAACTTCTTCGGCACCAAAATCTATAAATTCTAATTCTAATTCTTCAGGATCTAAATCGCCTGCTTCAATTCGGAAATTGCAAGTATGATCAAACATAAAAACAACGGAGCCAGATGTGCCTAAACTACCATCACATTTGTTAAAATAACTACGAACATTGGCAACAGTTCTGGTGTTATTATCTGTGGCTGTTTCAACCAAAATAGCAATTCCGTGAGGTGCGTATCCTTCAAAAATAACTTCTTTATAATCGCCTTGACTTTTATCAGATGCTTTTTTAATGGCACGTTCTACGTTATCTTTCGGCATATTAACCGATTTGGCATTCTGAATTACAGCGCGCAGTCTGGAGTTGGAATCTGGATCTGGCCCACCTTCTTTAACAGCCATAACAATGTCTTTGCCAATACGCGTAAACGCTTTACTCATGGCAGACCAACGTTTCATTTTTCGTGCTTTGCGGAATTCAAAAGCTCTTCCCATAAATTAAAAAAAATTAAGAATTAAAAAGTAATAGTTTGTTTTTTGACAAATTTAAAAAAATAATATAAACAGTAACTGTATACAGTTTACAATTTTAGTCCTCGTCTTCTGGCACTACAATGGCATCAATAGCTTCAGCTAGTTTAAAATCTTTATTCGTTACTCCATTTTCTTCGTGTGTAGATAATGTAATGTTTAAAACATTATACACATTAGACCAATTTGGGTGATGATTTAAAGCTTCACATTCAAAAGCAATGCGACTCATAGCACTAAAACAATCTTTGAAATTTTCAAATTCAAATTCAGCATGAATAGCGTTGTCAGCATATTCCCAATCTGGAAAATGCAATAATTTTTTCTCGATATCTTCTTCAGATAATATACTCATAATTGTATGTTTTTTAATTCGTTTTAATATAGTTAAATTACAAATGAAAATCTACTAAACATCAATCTCATTTAGGAAATCTTTACTCATAAATTGTAAATGTTTTGGTAACAGATTATATTTTGGTAAAACGGCAAGATACCGATCATCATTAGTGGTGTAAACGTTTTTAAGGAGT
>DIAL01000012.1:0-6341 GCA_002414705.1 Flavobacteriaceae bacterium UBA5079 | reverse complement strand
CGTTTTTAAGGAGTACATTTTTAAATCCTAATGTGTCAATAATTTCTAAAATAAAGTCGTCATGATGTACTAAATCCATGCTTCCTACATGAAAAATGCCACTTTTATTTCTGTTGATAATATAATGAATTTGTTGTGTTAATTTAATATCTGTTGCCATATTCATAATCAGATTTGGAAACACTTCAATAGCTTCTTTATTTTTAATAAATTCTTTAATTTCAATTAGCCTTGGCGATTGGTTTCCAAAAACCATTGGCAATCTAATTATAGCTACCTGACGTTTTGGTAAACGCAATAACATGTTTTCAATTTTTATTTTGAAATGTCCATAAACGCTATCGCTTAAGGTTTTATCTGTTTCGTAGCTTGGATATTTACTGTAAGAGTCAAACACATTGGCAGACGACAAAAATAGTAGTTTACTAGTATGCATTTGCAAATATTGAACTATGTGAGAGTGCGCAATAACTTGTGCGTTAAAATTGCCACGTAAAGCTGAAATAATGATTGTAGGTTTTACAATTTCTAAAATTTCAAACACATCATCTTCCTCCACATCATACTGAAAAAAGTGCTGATTTTTCTCAAACTCACGTTTGGCTGTTCGGTATGTTCCAAATGTCCTAAAATAGGAGCAAAGCTCTTTGTAAATAGCATTTCCAATAAAGCCACTTGCACCTAAAATAAGTATTCTATGTTTGTTTTCTATTGCCGACATGGCTAATTATGAAACCGTTTGTTAAAAAATAGATTGATTGGTAAGCGTTGTAAACTGTTCTAGTGCTTGCATGCCTAGTTTAGAATTACCACGCTCATTTAAGCCAGGTGCCCAAACGGAAATGGTAAACTCATTTGGCAATAAGGCGGTTATTCCTCCTCCAACGCCACTTTTCCCTGGTAGTCCAACTTCAAAAGCAAACTCTCCAGCTTCATCATAAAATCCGCAGGTGAGCATGATGGCATTTATTCGTTTAGCTTGACTTTTGGTTAAACGCGCCACATGAGCTAAACAATGTCCTTTATTAGCGAATAAAAAGAATGCTTTAGATAATTGAGAACAACACATTTCTAATGAACACTGATGAAAATAAAAATCCAAAACGTCCTCAACTGAATTGTTAAGATTGTTAAAAGATTTTAAAAGATTAGCCGCTGCATAATTAGTATAGCCTGTTTCTTTTTCAGATTTTGCGACTTTCAAATTGTAAGCAATAGTTGAATCGCCAGTAATATTCTGGACATATTTTAAAAAGTCTGCTTTAGGGTTTTCTAACTCTGAAACCAAAATATCGGCAATTACAATGGCACCAGAATTTATTAAAGGATTTCTTGGAATGCCTTCTTCTAACTCCAAAAGAGATAGATGATTGAAAGGATTTCCAGAAGGTTCAACATCCACACGATCCCAAATATGTGTTCCTATTTTGGACATGGCCAAAGCAAGTGTCAGCACTTTTGAAATACTTTGAATAGAAAAACCAATATCGGAGTCTCCAACAGCAAATTCTTCACCTGAAATAAGCTTTAAATGCATACCAAAATGTTCAGGATTTACTCGCGATAATTCTGGAATATATGAAGCAATTTCACCTTTATCTGATTCTTGTTTTACGTTTGAGTATATCTCGCTTAAAATTGCTTGGTAGTCTATCATGCATTAGCCTTTATAAAATGGCAGTTTTACTACCGTTGCAGGAACGGCATTTTTTCGTATTTGAATGTTTATTTTAGAATCAAAAGCACTAAAATTTGGCGCTACATAACCTAAACCAATTCCCTTTTTAAGCATTGGAGACATGGTTCCAGAAGTTACTTTTCCTATTAAGTTTCCAGCATCATCAACAATATCATAACCACTTCTTGGGATTCCTTTGTCGTCTAGTTCAAAAGCAACTAATTTGCGTTTTAATACGCCTTTCTTTTCTTCAGCTAGCTTTTCAGAATTTGTAAATTCTTTAGTAAATTTTGTTATCCAACCCAAACCCGCTTCAAGTGGTGATGTGGTATCATCTATATCATTACCATATAAACAATAACCCATTTCCAAACGTAACGTGTCACGAGCAGCCAAACCAATTGGTTTAATACCAAAATCTGCTCCAGCTTCAAAAACCTTATCCCAGATTTGTTTAACCTCATTATTTTTACAGTATATTTCAAATCCACCGCTTCCTGTATAACCAGTAGCGGAAATAATAACATGCTCGATTCCTGCAAAATCACCAACAACAAAATTGTAGAATTTAATGTCAGATAAATTATGACTAGTTAAGCTTTGCATGGCTTCAATAGCTTTTGGGCCTTGAATGGCTAAAAGCGAATAATCATCACTAATATTAACCATTTCGGCATCTGTATCATTTTTAGAAGCAATCCAATTCCAATCCTTTTCTATATTACTGGCATTTACAACTAAAAGGTAGGTTTCTTCTTCAACTTTGTAAATAATTAAATCGTCAACAATACCACCTGTATCATTCGGTAAACAGCTATATTGTGCTTTACCAACTGTTAGTTTGCTGGCATCATTTGTGGTAACTTTCTGAATTAAATCTAGAGCTTTTGGACCTTTGATTAAAAATTCACCCATGTGCGATACATCAAAAACACCAACAGCTTTGCGTACTGTTTCGTGTTCAATGTTCACGCCTTCATATTGAACTGGCATATTAAAACCTGCAAAAGGCACCATTTTTGCGCCTAATGCTTCATGAGTTGATGATAAAGCTATATTCTTCATATATATATATATATTCCGATTGAGCGGAAATTTTTAATTAAACTTCGATTATAACACAAATGTATTGAAATTTATCTGTTTTAAAGAGCGCCTTTATGCTTAATCTAGGCTTAAATGTTTGTTAATTTTTTTAGTTAAATGAAGCCTATTCTAATTTATCTTTTAATTTACATCATCATTAAAACCAGCATCTCATGAAAAATTTTCTTTTTACACTAATTGCAGTTTGTATAACAGTTGTTTTACAAGCACAAAACGGTTTGCCAACAGACTACTTATCGGCAGAATTTCATAAAAGTAGACGCGATGCCTTACGCAGCAGTATGCCTAAAAATTCTGTAGCCCTATTTTTTGCAAATCCTGTTAGAAATAGAGCAAATGATGTTGATTATATTTATCACCAAGATCCCAATTTTTACTATTTAACAGGTTACAATGAGCCACATGCTGTTTTAGTTTTGTTTGCGGAAAATCAAACGAATTCCGAAGGCGCTACTTATAATGAATTAATTTACGTTCAAGAGAAAAATCCGCAAGCGGAACAGTGGACAGGAAAAAGATTAGGGATTGAAGGTGCTAAAAATCAATTAGGTTTCGATATGGCTTTTAATGGTAGTGAATTTAATGCATCTGGTATTGATTATTCAAAATTTGATAAAGTACTCTTTAATAATTTTAATAATGATTATCGTGATTCTAAACGCGATCAAGCCGATTTACATAGTTTAATTGAGCAGTTTAAAACACAGGCTAATTATGATGAAAATACATTGCCAGACCCAATGAAATCTCGCATTTATGAAATGATTAAAGCTACAGATATTGAAAACAGTGCCAATGTGGCTCAAAATATAGGTCGTGCTTTGGCGTATTATCCAGATTTAAAAAAGGATAAAGTAATTTTAGATTATTCAGAGTCAACAGATTCTAACAAACGTTTAGAATTGCAACAACAAATTATTAAAATAGATCAGGAGACACCAAAATCGAATTTAGACACACAAACTTTATCTCAATTAATGGCTGGATTGCGACAAATTAAAACCGAAGAAGAACTCGTTTTATTAACCAAAGCGGTTCGTATTTCTGCCATGGGACAGCGTGAGATTATGAAAGCTATGCATCCCAATATGTCTGAAATGGAAATTCAAGGGATTCACGAATATGTTTATAAAAAATATGGTAGTGAATATGAAGGCTACCCAAGTATTGTTGGCGCAGGAAATAATGGTTGTGTGCTGCATTATATTGAAAACACCAAAATGCAAGTAAATAATGAATTGGTTTTAATGGATTTAGGTGCTGAATATCATGGCTATTCTGCAGATGTTACCAGAACCATTCCAGCCAATGGTAAATTTACAACAGAGCAAAAAATTATTTACGATTTACTTTATAAAGCACAAGAAGCTGGTATAGCTGCAGCTAAAGTTGGAAATGGTTTCAATGCTGCTGATGCTGCAAGTCGTGCAGTAGTTCATAAAGGTTTAATAGATTTAGGAATTGCTACAAACGATAAAGAAGCAAGACAGTACTTTCCACATGGTACATCCCATTATTTAGGTTTGGATGTTCATGATCCTGGACTTTATGGTCCATTTGCTCCAAATATGGTTATTACAGTGGAACCCGGTATTTATATTCCTGATGGTAGTAATTGTGATAAAAAGTGGTGGGGAATTGCAGTCAGAATTGAAGATGATATTTTAATTACTAATAATGGTCCCGTAAATTTATCGGCAGAAGCACCAAGAACATCTAAAGAAATTGAGTCGTTGATGAAAGAAAAAAGCGCGTTAGATGATTTTGTTTTGCCAACGTTAGATTAATACGATAAAAGCATCTGGTGATTAGGATTGGAGTGGGTGTCCGAAATTTTAAAATCATAACGACCTACAATTTCAAATCCTGCTTTTTTATAAAAATGAATAGCTCTTTGATTTTCTATCCAAACAAATAACCACATGCCAGATTGATTGTTTTCTTGAGAAAGTGTTACATTAAAGTTGAATAGTTCTTTACCAAGTTTTAAATCATGAAATTCCTTTAAAACATAGATTCTTTCTAGTTTTGTTACATTTTTGAAAGGAATATTGTTTTGTGAAACGGTATAAATTATTTTGGAGTAACCAATGGGTTTTTCATTAAAATAAAGAATATGAAAGATATTATCGGAATCTGATAATTCAGCATCAAACGCAGCCTTCGTGAATTTTAAATTAACATAATTTGTTATATCTGCTTCAGGAGCACTCGTGCCATGCGATTCTATAAAGGTTTGTTTTCCAATTTTTGAAAGTACTTTGGCGTGATTACCATTCGCTTTTATAATTTTAATCATCGAGTAAAAAAATCTTCGGATTGAGGAATTTCAAAAGTATAAGTTCAAAATATAAAATTAACTGTATTTTTGAAATAGTTGTCGTTTTATTTACAAAAATCAACAAGTAACCATGAAAATATTTTCAGATAACCAAATTTACGAAGGCGATAAGCTGACTGCAGAAAGACAAAACATCACGTCCACAGAATTGATGGAACGTGCTGGAATCCAAATTTTTAATTGGTTGCATTTACGTATGCAAGGTGCGCAAGTTCCCATCCATGTATTTTGTGGTATTGGTAATAATGGAGGGGATGGGTTAGTGGTAGCGAGACATTTAATTAACCATGGCTATCATGTTCATACTTATGTGGTAAACTATAGTGATAAGCGAAGCAAGGACTTTTTAGTGAATTACGATTTAATAAAACAAACCACAAAAAAATGGCCAACGCTTATACGTCTCAATGATGATTTTCCAGAAATTGGACCGGATGATATTATCATAGATGCCGTTTTTGGTATTGGATTAAACCGTCCAGCTGATGATTGGGTTGTTCATTTGTTTCAACATTTTAGAGCTTCTAAAGCGTTTACGTTATCTATTGATATTCCTTCTGGGCTGAAAACAGATGCAGTGCCAGCAAACGAAAACAATGTGGTTTGGGCAAATCATACATTAAGTTTTCAATCCACCAAACTTGTTTTCTTTTTGCCAGATACCGCTAAATATACCCAGCAATGGGAGATTTTAGATATTGGTATTGATCGAGAATATCTTATAAAAACAGAAACAGAAGTCGATTTAATAGGCAAGCAAGACGTGTTGCCTATTTATAAACCACGTGATAAATTTTCGCATAAAGGGAGCTTTGGACATGCACTTATTATTGGTGGAAGTTATGGTAAAATTGGTGCACCCCTATTGGCAAGTCGTTCAGCGTTATCTATAGGTGCAGGATTAGTAACGGCTTTTATTCCTAAATGTGGTTATATTCCGTTTCAATCTAGTTTTCCTGAAGCTATGGTTATTTCAGATAATCAAGATCAATATATAAGTAATATTCAATTTAATATAATACCAACAGTTATATGTATTGGCGTTGGTATAGGAACAGAAAAAGCGACTGCAGAAGCTTTACGTGTATTTTTAACTACCAATAAAGTACCATTAGTTATAGATGCAGATGCAATTAATCTGCTATCAGAGAATACAGAATTATTGAAATTATTACCAAATAACACCATATTAACGCCACATCCTAAAGAATTGGA
>DIAL01000134.1:26955-28859 GCA_002414705.1 Flavobacteriaceae bacterium UBA5079 | reverse complement strand
CTTTCTTGTTTGTTTCAGAACCAATATTACCGAACAAACGGTGCTTTGGCGTTAAGGGTTTTTCTAATTTACCAGATTGATATTGTGTTTTTACATCGTAATATTTATATGCTAGGCGTAAATCGAAATTTTCAAATAGATTATAATTCACTTCCGTTTGAAAACTATTAGCATAACTAGCACCTTCTAAATTATAGAAATCTACAGCCAGAGGGTTTTCATAATCGACAACAATCTGATTTTGAAAATCTGTTCGGTAATAATCGAAAGCCACATCTCCTTTTCGTCCAAACACATTAAACCCTTGTAAGTAAGACACACCATAATTCCAAGCTATTTCGGGATCTAACCCATAAATATCACCACCTGAATTTAAAATATTTACCGTTCGTGATGTGGCAAATATTTGCTGATTTTCAGTAAAGATATTCGCACTACGTTTTCCACGACCAACCGACGCTCTAAAAGCCGCCTTTTCCCATGGTGTATATCGTAAATGCAATCTTGGTGTAACAAAAAATCCGAATAAATTATGCTGATCTACACGCACACCTGCTGTTAGGTTTAAGTTACTTAAATTGTCATAATTATATTCAAAAAAAGCACCAACAGAAGATTCAGTTCGTTTATAATCTTGCGCATTTACCAATTCATCATAATGATCGTATGTGTAGCTTAATCCTGTTTTTACTTTATGACGCGTGTCACCAATTAACGTATTATAAATGGCATTTGCATACAAACTATTATGCACAATATCATATATGTTTAATCCAAAATAGGAGTCCTGTTCATGCCTACTAAAAGCGGTTTGAACCCCTAGACTTTGATAGGGTATTTCTGGATTTACGTAGCCTAATTTAGCAGATACTTCATAACGTTGGGTATCAATTTCGCTTCCCCAAGCATTGGTTGTTCCTTTATCAGTATCTGGATTAAAGTTTACTTCACCTGTCTGTTTACCATCGTTTAAATATTTCAAATTAATAAAGCTTACAAAGCCTTTTTCTGGATTGGTATATTGCCAACGATTCATGAAGTTAATCTGATTATAAATGGGCATGTCCATGAAATTATCATCATTAGTATCATGTTTCTGGTTTAACGTGCTTCCATGCACGTATAGCCCAGTATCCCATTTATCACTCACTTTTGTGTTTACGTGTGTATTTAATTCCAGACGCTCATTGCTACCAGCATACACATTTACAAACAGTTTTTTATCGGTTGAAGGCTTTACTAATTCGGCATTAATTTGTCCTGCTATACTTTCAAAACCATTAACCACACTTCCTGCACCTTTGGTAATCTGAATACTTTCTACCCAAGTTCCTGGAATAAAACTTAATCCATAAGCTTGAGCTGCACCACGAATAGACGGAATATTTTCAGTAGCAATTAAAATATAAGGCGTTGTTAAACCCAACATTTTAATTTGACGCGTACCCGAAACGGCATCAGCAAAGTTGACATCAATGGATGGATTGGTTTCAAAACTTTCTGACAGATTACAGCAAGCCGCTTTTAACAACTCATCACTACTTACCGTCATAATATTCTGCGATTGCAGGTATGATTTTGCTGTAGCCTGATTTCTGGACGTTACTACAACCTCATCCAAAGCGCTTGTTGGTTCTAGCAAATGCTTAATAGGTTTTATTGAATGAATCGTTAATGTATCCGTTTTATAACCTACAAAACTGATGACTAGTTTTTTATAATCCGATTGATATGGAATGGTGAAATTTCCATCAAAATCGGTTACGGCTCCAACTGTAGTATGTAACCAATACACATTGGCACCAGCAACAGGAATTTCTGATTTTTGCTCATTAGCTTCTAGAATAACACCTTGAAGGTCATTTTGCGAAACTGCTAAAAATGGCATAAAGCTTAAAATAAAT
>DIAL01000134.1:26458-26805 GCA_002414705.1 Flavobacteriaceae bacterium UBA5079 | reverse complement strand
TAAAATAAATAGTATCTTTTTCATATTAAACACCCTTTAAAAGCATAGCAATTGCCATAATTATCATGATGCTATTTTCTATAAAGGTCGCCTTGGTCATGGGTAATTTTAGAGCGGTTCCTAAACAGGCACATTGAATGGCTTTTTTATCCAGTAATGATTTTGTAACACCTATGGTGGTTATGCCTAAAACTAAAAGCGTCAAAATTAAAGCTGTTGTGATCTCAAAACGCATTAAAAACATAAGCCCAAGAGCAACTTCTATAAACGGATAAATCCAACCGTAAACTGGAATAGCTTTGGCTAACGGATCGTACATTCTAAATGACTGTGGAAATCCTTTTAGG
>DIAL01000134.1:22823-26398 GCA_002414705.1 Flavobacteriaceae bacterium UBA5079 | reverse complement strand
TTTAGGTCCAATAATTTAAAAAAGCTAAAAACAATGTAAAATAATCCCATAAAGTCCATCATAAAACTGGACCAATCCATAGGGTTATAATTTAAAAGAAAAGCCGCAAGTGTTATATATACAAATATTAAAAACAAGGGAAACAGCTGTTTTAATTGAGATTTTTCTTCGGTTTGGGCTATTTGAAAAACATTATTTTCTTGTTTTTCTGAAATGGTAAATTTATCAGGAAGTGCCTGTTGTAATTTTGGCGTTTCCAGATGTTTGTTCATGGTAATAACTGCTTCTTGAGCTTCTAAACTGACTTGAACGCTTTCTACAGCATCCAATTTCAATAAAGATTCTTCAACAGACTTTTTACAGCCATTGCAAGTCATACCTAAAACGGTATATGTATGTATCATGATTATTTTGATTTAAAATTAACGAATTGCATCCATGTTTTAAAAAACATGACCTACAGAATAAATAAACATTTTAGTTTTTAGAAACATAAAATGCATCGTCAAATTAATCAAATGAGAAATACTTGATCTAAAACCTGTATATCGGCAATCAAGTTGGGAGGCGAATAGTTTTTATGAGGAACTATTAATTCTGGAAGTCCTTCAAATAAATTTAAATAGGTAAAGGAAAACACATTTAAAAAAAACTGCTGATCGAAATCTAAATCCTGAAATGTTTTCACAGTCAGTTCATCTTGACCTTTAATAACATCAACTGTATCTTTACAGCAATCCATTTTTGTTTGAGACTCAAGCATTTCTGAAGCACATTTTTCAACTGAATTAAAAACTGCGGCATCCATTAAAACATCTCCACAATAATGCTTTTCAACTGTAAAAGATACAGTTGAAAACAAGACTAATAAAGCCATGCTTGCCGAAAACACTTTATGTAATAGTTTTTTTATCATCTCAACGTTTCGGTGCAAATTTACAAAAAATGCTGGTTAATAAGCTGTTTTAGAAAATGATTAACACTTAAGCATTTTTCTTATGATAAAAAAAGGCAGGAATCAGTAACAATAAAATAAGTGGCTGAATTAAAAAGCGACGAATATTAAAAAACAAGTAGTAGTCATCCTGTTTTGGATGAATTACAAAATACAAAAACAACAAAATGAGTACAACATAAGCAACTCCATAAATAAAAGCCGAAAATTTAATAACACTTACATCTTTAAAAATCGCGAATAAAATGCCGAGCGATAAAATGGTATTCATTAGAAAACGTAAGGTTGTAAATGCGGTAAGTTTAAAAACCTCACGTCTTGGAGAATCCATATATAAATAGTCATTTTGAAAAAATGCCAGAAACGGATCGTAAAACAGCTGCTGTTCAAATACACGAATTAGCACTAACAATGTAGCCAAAACACTAATAGTTGAATATGTTAGCATTTTATTCATTTATTGGTGGCAATTTTTGAAAACCGATTCACCCAAACCACCCAAAGCAAACAAACCATAACATAAATAATAGCGGGAAAAATAACGGTATGCAAAATATCCTTTCGCCATGGATAATGATACAAGCCTACTGAAAGTATAACCACACGGGCTAAATTGGCAACGTAAATTAAAACACTTCCTGCTAAAATATACATAATGGTTGTTTTAAAACTGCCTGAAAAAGCCAAAATAAAGGATACAAATAAAACTACAACACTAACCGAATTACAACCTTCTATAACTCGCGCAACATATTCTCCATTAATAAAGAGCTTCATAGACGCTTCATCTGGATGCGGAAAAACCTGCGCATCATATCCAAAATCCTGCAATAAATCCGTACTTTGTTGCGCTACTTGATAGGTCATATAATCTGGATAATATTTTTCGCCAGTAGACACTTGTAAGTAAAATTTATACGAAATAGTAAGCACCAAATAAACCACTAAAAACGTGAGAATAAACTTGATTACAGACTTGTATTTGAGAAGTAATTTTTTCACTATAAAATATTAGCAATTTCGGTGTTAAAGTTATACAAATTGACACGTATAAATCACTGCAATTTAAATACTTTTGCCGAAACTTTAAAAACTAATGACACTCCAAGAACTAAAACCTGCTGTAACTGACATTATTCAACAGACAGAAACATCTGTAGACGACAGATTATTAGCTATTTGCTCGCTATTAGAAAAAGAAATCCCGTACTATAACTGGGTAGGGTTTTATTTTAAAAATGGTGACAAAAACGAACTCAAATTAGGACCTTATGTTGGAGAACCTACTGATCATACTATAATTCCTTTTGGAAAAGGTATTTGCGGACAAGTAGCTATTAGTAACCAAAATTTCGTGGTGCCTGACGTGTCTGCCCAAGATAATTACATTGCCTGTAGCATAACCGTTAAAGCCGAAATTGTAGTGCCTATTTTTGTGAATAGTCAAAATATAGGTCAAATTGATATCGATTCTAACACACCTGATCCATTTACCGATATGGATGAACGTTTTTTAGAGTTTGTCTGTAAAAAAGTGGCTACAATTTTATAACTGTTAATAACTTCCTTTTTAAGTTGAAAAACAGTCGCTTTTAAAACCAAAATGCGACTGTTTTTTTTAATGTAATTCCCTACTTTTGCTAGTACAAAACAACACAACACAGATGAGCACAACTAAAACTATTAAATCGGCATTAATTTCAGTTTTCAGTAAAGACGGATTAGCGCCAATTGTAAAAACATTACACGAACAGAATGTGACTATTTACTCTACAGGAGGAACCGAAAAATTTATCCAAGATTTAGGAATTCCTGTTGTTCCAGTAGAAGATGTAACGTCCTACCCTTCCATTCTTGGTGGTCGTGTAAAAACATTACATCCAAAAGTTTTTGGTGGTATTTTAAACAGACAAAATAATGCAAGTGATGTTGCCGAATTAGCAGAATTTAATATTCCGCAAATAGATTTAGTAATTGTAGATTTATATCCTTTTGAGAAAACAGTAGCTTCTGGAGCCAGTAATCAAGATATTATTGAAAAAATTGATATTGGTGGTATTTCACTAATACGTGCTGCAGCTAAAAATTATGCTGATGTGGTTTGTGTGGCTTCGGTAACAGATTACAGCGAATTTTTAGAGTTATTACAAACTCAAAAAGGCGAAACAACAGAATTAGACAGAAAACGTTTTGCAGCCAAATCCTTCAATGTATCATCTCATTACGATTCAGCTATTTTTAATTATTTCAATCAAGACCATGAAATTGCTAGTTTTAAATTAAGTGAAACCAATGGTCAAGTTTTACGTTATGGCGAAAACCCACACCAAAAAGGATTTTTCTTTGGCGATTTCGATGCTATGTTTACCAAACTTCACGGTAAAGAATTAAGCTACAATAACTTATTAGATGTAGATGCTGCCGTAAATTTAATGAACGAATTTAAAGGCGAGGCGCCAACGTTTGCCATTTTAAAACATAATAATGCATGCGGTTTTGCACAAAGAAACACCGTAAAACAAGCATATACTGATGCTTTAGCTGGTGATCCCGTTTCGGCATTTGGAGGTATTTTAATTTGCAACACCGAAATTGATGAGGCTACAGCAGAGGACATTCT
>DIAL01000134.1:17961-22771 GCA_002414705.1 Flavobacteriaceae bacterium UBA5079 | reverse complement strand
GAGGCTACAGCAGAGGACATTCATAATTTATTTTGTGAAGTGGTTATTGCACCTTCTTTTTCCGAATCTGCTTTAAACATTTTAAAAGGTAAAAAGAACCGTATTTTACTAACACAAAATGATATTGAATTACCAAAAACAACAGTAAGAACTTGTTTAAATGGTGTGCTTGTCCAAGATCGTGATAATATGACTGATAGCATTAAAAATTTAACGCATGCTACCAACAATAAACCAAGCAAAAGCGAGTTAGAAGATTTAATATTTGCATCTAAAATTTGCAAGCATACAAAATCGAATACAATTGTTTTGGTAAAAAACAAACAATTATGCGCCAGTGGAACAGGGCAAACCAGTCGTGTGGATGCTTTAAACCAAGCTATCCATAAAGCACAATCTTTTCATTTCGATTTAAAAGGAGCTGTTATGGCAAGTGATGCTTTTTTTCCGTTTCCTGATTGTGTTGAAATTGCAGATAATGCTGGAATTACATCAGTTATTCAACCAGGTGGCTCGATTAAAGATCAATTGAGTGTGGATTATTGTAATGCGAATAATGTATCCATGGTCATGACAGGAACACGTCATTTTAAACATTAAATTTTTCAATTTTGAAGAGATTTCTAATCACATCGGAATTTATTAAAAGTTAGATTATATTTAAAAATCATTCAAAAAGAAAAGCACCAATAATAATTGCAATACTTTTATTACATTTACAAGATTTGATTAACAACCCTCAAATAAACGACTCAAGCACATGGGATTTTTTGACTTCTTAACCGAAGAAATTGCAATAGATTTAGGAACTGCAAACACCCTTATTATTCATAACGACAAGGTTGTTGTGGACAGTCCGTCTATTGTTGCACGCGATAGAATTTCTGGAAAAATAATTGCTGTTGGAAAAGAAGCCAGCTTAATGCAAGGGAAAACACATGAAAACATTAAAACCATAAGACCGTTAAAAGATGGTGTCATTGCAGATTTTGATGCCAGTGAGCAAATGATTAGTTTATTTATTAAAAATATTCCAGCTTTAAAGAAAAAATTATTTCCACCTTCGTTACGTATGGTTGTTTGTATTCCTTCTGGAATTACAGAAGTAGAAATGCGAGCGGTTAAGGAATCTTGCGAGCGTGTTAATGGTAAAGAAGTGTATTTAATACACGAACCAATGGCTGCTGCTATTGGTATTGGTGTGGATATTATGCAACCAAAAGGAAACATGATTGTGGATATAGGTGGTGGTACTACAGAAATTGCCGTTATTGCTTTAGGTGGTATTGTTTGTGATAAATCGGTTAAGATTGCGGGTGATGTTTTCACTAATGATATTATTTATTACATGCGTACACAACACAATTTATATGTTGGTGAGCGCACTGCTGAAAAAATAAAAATTCAAATTGGTGCAGCTACCGAAGATTTAGAGTTACCTCCAGATGACATGAGTGTTCAGGGTCGTGATTTACTAACTGGAAAGCCAAAACAAGTACAAATTTCCTACCGAGAAATTGCTAAAGCACTTGATAAGTCTATTTTACGTATTGAAGATGCTGTTATGGAAACACTATCTCAAACACCTCCTGAATTAGCTGCCGATATTTACAATACTGGTATTTATCTTGCAGGTGGTGGATCTATGTTACGTGGTTTAGATAAGCGTTTATCCCAAAAAACAGATTTACCAGTATATATTGCTGAAGACCCTCTACGTGCCGTTGTTCGTGGAACAGGTATTACGCTTAAAAATTTAGCAAAGTTTAAAAGTGTACTGATAAAATAGCATACTAAATCATGCAACAAATCATTAAATTCTTTTTAAGAAACAAAACTTTTTTGTTGTACGTTTTCTTGCTCTTTATTGCCGTTGTTTTTACGATACAATCTCATTCGTATCATAAAAGTAAATTTATTAATTCGGCTAATTATGTAACTGGCGGCATTTATAATTCGGTTAATAATTTATCTCTTTATTTTAATTTAGAGTCGCAAAACTTACTACTACAAGAGGAAAATGCACGTTTACATTCGCTGTTAAGTACGCCTAACTATTCTACTAGTTTAAGTTTTATATCAGACAGTATTTATTCTGGGATTAGTTACAAATTTACTCCTGCTCAAGTTATTAAAAACAGTTATTCCGTAAAAAATAATATATTACTCATTAATCGTGGAAAACGCGACAGCATAAAACAAGATTTTGGCGTTATTACTCCCAAAGGACTTTTAGGAATCGTTGATCAAAGAAGCAATAAATTCGCAACGGTTTTATCCATTTTAAATACCAATATCAAAATCAGTGCGCAACTAAAAAACACGAACCATTTTGGATCATTAATGTGGGACACCAAATCGCCACAGGTTGTTCAATTAAATGAAATTTCAAAAATAGCACCATTAAAAAAAGGCGATACCATTGTAACATCTGGACGTTCGGTTATTTTCCCAAAAGGTATTCCTGTTGGAACTATTCAAGATTTCAGATTGGATTCTGCAGAAAATTTTTACACGATTGATGTTAAACTGTTTAATGACATGACGAACATTGAATATGTATATATCATAGAAAATGTAGATAAGACTGAAATAAACAGTTTACTAAAACCTAGCAATGAATAATAACGTCCTCTCATATAGCGTTCAGTTTATTGTGCTCGTTTTGGCTCAAGTTTTGGTATTAAACAACATAAACTTTTTAGGGTTTATAAATCCGTATTTATACGTTATTTTCATTCTATTGTTCCCTATAAACAATAACCGTTTGGTTTTTCTCATGTTGAGTTTTGCTTTAGGATTAACCATAGATATTTTCTCGGATTCTGGCGGAATTCATGCAGCTGCAGCATTAACAATTACATTTATCAGACCATTAGTACTTAAATTCTGTTTTGGTTCTGTTTATGAGCATAACACAATTAAGTTTAAAAACGTCGATTTTGGTGCAAAAGTGATTTATTTTGTTATACTAATTGTCATTCACCATTTTATTCTATTCGCTTTAGAAATTTTTAACTTAAAAGACATAATTTTGGTGCTTCAAAAAACGTTATTCTCAAGTATATTCACTAGTATACTATGTTTAATAGCGACCATCTTATTCAGTAGGAAAACTTAATGCGACAATTTTTACTTTTCTTTATTATTATTCTAGTTGGCTTTACCTTTATTGGTAGACTCTTCTATTTACAGATATATTCAGCTGATGCACATGATATTCTTAATGATAATGCCATTAGAAAAGTATACGATTACCCAAAACGTGGTTTTGTTTATGACCGAAATGAAAAGCTTCTAGTAGGAAATCAGCCATCTTATGATGTTATGGTAATTCCTCGTGAAGTAAAGCCCTTAGATACCACCGAATTTTGTTCGCTTTTAAAAATCACGAAAGAGCAATTTATAAAAACCTATAAACGTGCTTATAACTATTCACCCAGATTACCTTATGTTTTTATAGCACACTTATCCAAAGAAGATTATGCCGTTTTACAGGAAAAAATGCGAAAATATGAAGGTTTCTATATTCAAAAACGTCTGTTACGTGATTATCAAACAACCGTTGGCGCTAATGTTTTAGGATTTATTGCTGAAGCTACGCCAAGTCAGATTGAAAAAAACCCATATTATATTATGGGTGATTTAATTGGAAAACAAGGTGTCGAGTTGTCTTATGAAGAAGAGTTACGTGGAGTAAAAGGAATAAAATTTATTCAAAAAGATCGTTTCAATCGGGATATTGGACCTTATCAAGATGGTATTCATGATACTATTCCAAAACAAGGAAAAGACATTACCATTACAATTGATCAAAGATTACAAGAATATGGCGAATTACTCATGTCCAATAAACGTGGAGGCATTGTTGCTTTGGAACCAAAAACGGGTGAAATTTTAGCTTTAATTTCAGCACCTTCTTACGACCCGAATTTATTAGTAGGAAGAAAGCGTTCAAAAAATTACACCAGATTATATCATGACAGTATTCATTTACCGCTTATTGATAAAGGACTTTTACGGGTTCATGAACCGGGTTCACCGTTTAAAGCCATTGTTGCTTTAACAGCCTTACAAGAAGGCGTTATAACACCACAAACTAATGTGTTTTGTTCTGGCGTTTACCATTATGGTCGAAACGGAAAAATGGGCTGTCACTGTGGTGGAGGAAACCGCGATTTAGTAAAAGGCATTGCCAAATCGTGTAACTCCTATTTTGCAACAGCCTTTAGACGGAGTTTAGATATTGTTCCAAATTCCAGAAAAGCTATGGATATTTGGAGTAATCATGTGAAAAGTTTTGGTTTAGGACAATTTTTAGGAACTGATTTACCGATTGGAAAAAAAGGAAATATTCCAGATGGTGCCTATTATGATAAATGGTATCCCGATTTTAATTGGGGAGCAACAACCATTATTTCCAATGCTATTGGTCAGGGTGAAATTTTAGTAACGCCTGTACATCTAGCAAACATGACAGCTGCGATTGCTAATCGTGGTTTTTACTTTACGCCTCATATTATTAGGCATATTGAAGGTCAAGATTTAGACGCTAAATTTACTACGCCCAATTACACAACCATAGACAAAAAACACTTTGAACCTGTTATTGAAGGTTTATTTGATGTATATGAAAATAATGGAACAGCTCGCTCGTTACGTGTCCCAGGTATTGAAATTTGTGGAAAAACAGGAACTGCAGAAAATTTTGCTATTATAGATGGTAAACGCACGCAATTAACGGATCATTCTCTTTTTGTAGCATTTGCACCCAAAGACGACCCGAAAATTGCTATAGCTGTTTTTGTTG
>DIAL01000134.1:14310-17834 GCA_002414705.1 Flavobacteriaceae bacterium UBA5079 | reverse complement strand
TGTTTTTGTTGAAAACGGACATTATGGATCTACTTATGCCGGAAAAATAGCGAGTTTAATGATTGAAAAATATTTAAAAGAAACCATTACCAGAACCGATTTACAAGATTGGATTTTAACATACAGTCTGGAAAATGAATATCAAAAACCATATTCTGGTGTGCCATTTAAAATTAATAAGCAAACAACTCTGCAACCAATTTCTCCCGAGGAAGTTGAAAAATTAAAAAGCAAATTAAACCAAAGCAACTAATTTTTTATGACCAGAGAAACAAATAGATATTTCAAATTTGATTGGATTACCATCGTTTTATTCATGATGTTAGTTGGATTTGGTTGGATGAATATTTTATCGGCTTCACACATAGGAGAAAGCATTAATTATTTTGATTTTACGCAACCCTATGGCAAACAACTCATTTTTATTATTTTAACTGTTTTTCTGATTATTCTAATATTATCTATTGAAGCCAAGTTCTATGAGCGCTTTTCCAGTATCATTTATCTTATTGGAATTTTATCTTTAGCAGGTTTATTTATTTTTGGGAAAAATGTAAATGGTGCAACCTCTTGGTATGGAATTGGCGGCATGACTATTCAACCTAGCGAGTTTGCTAAAGCAGCAACAGCTCTAGCAGTAGCAAAATATGTGAGTGATTTAAACACCAATATTAGAACCTTTAAAGACCAAATCCGGTTATTTATAATTATAGTCATTCCTGCTATTTTGGTTTTATTACAAAATGATGCAGGAAGCACACTAGTTTACGGCTCTTTTTTCTTTGTTTTATATAGAGAAGGACTTCCTAAAATTTATTTGTCAATTATTGTTGTTTTGGGTCTTATTTCTATTGCGGCACTAAAATTTGGTCCTTTGATTACCATAGCTACTTCTGCCATTTTTATCTTTATTTTTCACTTTTTAAGAAAAAGGAAACCCACCCTATTACAGCCTATTTCTATGTTATTGGCAGCTATTATTATAACATTTGGAGTCAACTTTTTTTATAAGAATATTTTACAACCACATCAACAAGATCGGATTAGCTTATGGCTTCGTCTGGAAAAAGATCCTGACAAAATTCAGAAAATGCAACGGGATATTCTATATAATTTATACGAATCAGAAAAAGCCATTAGCTCTGGTGGACTAAATGGAAAAGGCTATTTAGAAGGCACTAGAACCACTGGGAAATTTGTTCCTGAACAACACACAGATTATATTTTTAGCACAGTTGGCGAGGAATGGGGTTTTTTAGGAAGTATGGGAGTTGTTATTGTATTTGTATTGCTCCTACTCCGTTTGTTGCATCTTGCCGAGCTTCAGAAATCGCAATTTAGTCGCGTTTACGGTTATAGCGTCGCCTCCATCCTATTCTTCCATTTTATGATAAATATTGGAATGGTAATGGGTTTAATTCCAACAATTGGTATACCACTTCCCTTTTTTAGTTATGGTGGTTCTGGGCTTTGGGGATTTACTATTTTACTGTTTATATTTATTAAGTTGGATTCTAATCGGATTAATGAGTGGTAATTAAACCAAACGTCTTTTCTTATTCTTAATCCTCAATAATTCAATAATTTACCATTTATTTTTAATTCCCGCATAACAATTTCACAAGTGAACATACAATTTTTACACAGTACTTCTTTTTTGAAATAATTTTTAGTACTTTATGATTAGGTAATCACTAATGTTTAAAAATATTATTATTGAGTACTAAAAAATTGATTCGTAAAATATTAACCACTAGAACTTTAAACTATGAAAAAATATTTATTTGCCCTTACTTTATGCGTTTTGCCTTTTTTAAATCAGGCGCAAGAAAAACAAATAGATTCGACAGCCATTTTCATTTTAGACAAAATGAGTGATATTATCGGCGATTTAGGTTCGGTAACATTTATATTAAATAGTTCCGTTGATAAACTTAATGCCAATAACAACATTGAAAAACATTATAAGCATAGTGAAGTATCAATGGTTGGACCAGATAAACTTGTCTCTCGATCTCAAGGTGATAAAGGCGATCATGCTTTTTGGTACAATGGCGAAGTTATGACTTACTATTCTTTTAATGAAAATAATTATGTAACTCTTGAGGCGCCTAATAATATCATAACGATGATTGATAGTATGCACATGCGGTTCGATTTTAAATTTCCAGCTGCCGATTTCTTTTACCCATCCTTTACTGATGATATTATGGACGAATTTGACAGTATTCAATATGAAGGTCAAAAAATGATTGATGGCGAATCGTGTTTTTATATTACAGCAACAAATAAAGACACCAATGTGCAACTTTGGATTTCAAACACTATGAATACTTTACCAAAGCGTATGGTTATTATTCAAAAAGATAAAGGCAATATGCAATATGAGGCTACATTTACAAAATGGGAATTAAATCCAGAAATACCAAATGCTATTTTTGAATTTACTCCACCTCCTGGGGCTAGATTAATAAGCATTTTAGAAAAATAAGCACAACTTAAAAAACACAAAATCATGATTACATTTATACAACGTTTTAAAAATTATGCTGGATTAATTGTCTTATTTCTAGCTTTATCATTACCAATGGAATCTATTAATGCGCAACGTTTAGGACATGGTGGCTCAAGAGCTGGCGGTCGTACAGCGTCTCGTGGAGGCGGTGGACATACAGCTTCAAGACCTAGCAGAACAGCAAGTAAGCCAAAAGCAACTAGACCTGCTACCTCTGCTAAAACACCTTCACGTTCCATAAATGGCGGACATACAAAAACTAAAAGTCGGAATTTTTCTAAACCTTCTAGCAAAACACCTACAAGACCAACAAATAATAAAGTGACTACTAGTCGCGACAAAGGAAAAATTGGAAACAAAAAAGGCTCAAATAATGCTCCAAAATTAAATACCAATAAAAAGAGAACATCTAACGTTAAAACAAAAAATAAAAATATTGGAAATAATAATAAAATTGGAAACAAAACACATGTAGGAAATAACAATGTAAATATAAATGTTAATAACAGCAGACACACGAATGTAAGAAATACAAGTGTGAGAAATAGTTCTAGACGCTATACTAGACCACCTCACAGATATGGAGGTCATAGTTATTATTGTCACAGACCTTACTATTATCATCCATATACACCTTTTTATTGGGGACCAGTTTGGCATCCATGGGGTTATTTTGTAACCTCTTTAACTACAACGGCAATAATTGTAAGTATCGTGAATGATAATGACGATGACGACAAGGATGAATATCACTATGAGGATGGCACGTACTATTTAAAAACTGAAGATGGCTTTGTGGCTGTTCAAGCTCCTGTAGGTGCAGAAGTCCCATCCATACCAAAAGAAGCAGAAAAAGTTACTGTAGATGAAACAACCAATAACTACTATTATGGTGGTGCATTTTATGAAAAAAACGCAGATGGTTACATGGTAGTTCCTGCAACTGCTGGAACTATTGTACCTGGTTTACCAGATGGTGGTGAAGAAGTTAAAATTGGCGATGTAACGT
>DIAL01000134.1:8129-14203 GCA_002414705.1 Flavobacteriaceae bacterium UBA5079 | reverse complement strand
TCTCGGTGACACATACTACCAACCCATCCAGGTAGACGGTAAAGATATGTATGAGATTGTTGAAGTTAAATCTGAATAACATGAAATAAGATTAAGAAAAGAAAGCATTGAGCTATATTTTGATACTTTCTTTTTTTAATAGAATGGTTCAGATGTAAACAAACAAATTAGCAGCCAAAAGTAGTAATTGTTACATTCTGGACAAACACTAAATGGAATACAAAAACAAGCACAACTATAAATTGTCAAATAGATTATTTAAAGTTGGTTATTAATAATCTGATAAAAAATTTAATTACCTAGCAGCTTGTTTATTCATATTCAGTTCAGATAATAAACACTTGAATGCTAGTAACGGTTAGAAATACAGGAGATATTAAAACTAACTCCTACACCAGACAATAATTTGCTCTAAACAATTTATAGGTTATTTTGAAAATCCAAAGTGACGCATAACTAAACACTTTTTATTATGCTTATATTCTGGAAACACCTTCAAAATAACGGACGTTATACGATAAAGTTAAATTAAAATTTAACAATGAAATGAAGTAACTTTAATTATTCAAGAAAGTGCTGTGGCATCTCCATTATGGTATAACCCAAAATAGTAATCTACTAAACCATGACAAAGAAGAAAAAAATAGTTTTTAAATCCTTATTAATACTATTAGGTGCTCTGGTTGTCTTTCTATTTTTTCTTCCAACACTTATAAAAAATTATGCCATAAAAAATGGAAAAGAACTAGCTGGTAGAAAAATTTCTATTGAAAATTTAAAATATAATTATTTTTCAAGCACACTGCAAGTGTATAACTTTAAGATATTTGAACAAAATGGAACTGATGAATTCTCCCATTTCGATACCTTAATTTTAAACCTTGCACCACTCAAATTATTTAAAGATAAAATAGAAATTGAACAGTTGTACATTAAAGGACTAACAACGCGCCTTGTTATGAAAGATTCAACGTTTAATTTTGATGATTTAATTGCTTTTCATTTAGCAAGTGAAGATACAATACAAACTGTACCAGAAAATACAGAACCTTTAAAATATAGTATCTCCAATTTAGAGCTTAAAGATTCCAACATCTATTTTGATAACAAAAATGTAAATAAGGAAACACATCTGGAAGATTTTTCATTTCTAATCCCATATATTGGATGGGATCAAGAACAAAAAAGTAATGCAGATATACGATTCAATTTTAAAAATGGTGGTTATTTTCAATCCATTCTAAACATAAATCCTATAGATGGTGAATATGATGCTGTTGTAACCTTAAACAAATTAAATCTAGAACCTTTTTATGAATATGTGCTGGAATATGCCAACATAAATAGCTTTAAAGGTATTTTAAACTCTGAAATTGAAATTCAAGGCAATACAAATCAGCCAACAAAAGCTATTGTTTCTGGTCGTGTTAATGTGGATGATTTTTTAATGACAGACACAAATAATAAAGATGTTTTATCCTCCAAAAAAATAGACTGTAAATTAGAGAAAATAGATTATGCTAATAGTTCTTATGTCATAGATTCTCTTAACTTTAGACAACCATACACCTATTTTGAAATGGATTCCATAACCAATAATCTATTTAAATTATTTAAGTTATATCCAGAAGGAAATTCCGTTGATAATAATTCAGAAACTATTGACACCACCTCAACTTCTAACATGTATTACGCCATTAATCATTTAAAAATAGATCAAGGCATTTTAGATTATACAGACAATTTAACTGGCGAAAAATTTGATTACCATTTAAGTGATATTCAAATTAATTCTGATGCCATTAAAAGCAATTCAGAATGGATAGACATCTACTCTACCATGTTGCTAAATAATAGAGGTACTCTTAATGCTAAACTAGGTTTTAACCCTGAAAATCCATTATACACGAATCTCGATTTAACTATAGAAAACTTTTTATTGACAGATATTAATATTTATGCCAATTTTTATACAGGACATAACATTATAAAAGGGGATTTCTATTATTATTCTAAATCTATAATTACGAATGGTGATATAGAAAGTGAAAACAAACTTTTAATAAAAAACGTATCCGTTACAAACAACAAAAGTGGTATTCGGAGCTTACCGTTAAAGTTTGCATTATTCTTGTTAAAAGACAAAAATGGTGATGTAAATTTAGATGTCCCAGTTCGCGGAGACCTTAACGATCCAGAAATTAACGTTAAAAAAATTGTCTGGAATACCTTTAAAAACTTAATCGTAAAAACGGTTGCAAGTCCTGTGAATTTTTTAGCTGGTTTGGTGGATGGAAACCCAAAAGAGTTTGAAGAATTATCGTTTTCGTATTTGGATACAATGCCTTCAGAAAAGCAATTTAGAAAACTGGATAAACTCCTAGAAATGGAAACCAAAAAAGAAGGATTAAAAATTGAATTAACACATTATGTGGATATCAATTTGCAAAAAGAAGCCATAGCCTTTTCAGAATTAGGAAAACAATTTTTCAACGATACTAAAAAAGACTATCTTAAAGATGATAAAGAATTTGAAACGTATTTAAAAACCAAAGCAGAAAACGATTCATTAAGCAAAACGGAAGCTGCTTTTAAACTAATAAACCAAAACACGTTAGATTCATTAGCTACCAGTTTTAATCAATCTCTAATAAAAAACACCGAGAATTATCTGAAGACCACAAAAGAATCGACTCAAATATCCGTATTAAAATCAGAGGTAAAGGATCCAGACAATATAGGGTCAATATCCAGATTTAAAATAAAATACGATATGTTGGAACCTGAAAACAACCAGAACTAAACTGATACATCCGAAATTAAAAACAAACCTCTGTGTTACGACTAATAAAAAGTTAAGTCAAAGCAGGAAATACAACCAAAACTTCAGAAGTAAACCATATTGAAATCTTTAGAAGTGCTGTTTTTAAAGTACCTACTCCAACACGTTTGTAAGGTCATGACACAGGGAGTATTAAATTAATATCTCCAAAATATTTCCTACAGTAATTTCACAATGCCATAGTGTTCACCGATTTGGCATAATCCAAAATAAATTTGTAATTTTAACACAGAAACCACGTAACACGCTAATTATGAAATCATTATTTACAATAATTTTAGTGTCCATAACTTCTATTTCCATGTTCTCTCAAGGAAAATTCAATGAAGATGATGCTATTGGAGATGGTACTAGCCTTGAAGATAAAATTCAGAATCCCATTGCAAACATGGTAAGTATACCATTAAACTATAACTTATCGGTCAATGATAAAAACACCAACGTCATAAATTTACAACCTGTTATTCCAGTAGCATTATCCGAAAAATGGCTCATGATAACTAGAACAATCGTGCCAATTATTAATGCACCAACTGCTAGAGGCTATGAAAACGGTTTAGGTAATGTTACATTATTAGCAGCTTTAACACCTGCTAAACCTAGCAGTTTTACTTGGGGAGCAGGACCTGCATTTATGTTACCTGCCATAAATAAAAATCTAGGTTTTGATAAATTTTCTATAGGACCATCCGTTGTTGTAATTAAACAAACAAGAGGCTTTACGTATGGTCTTTTGTTGCAAAATTTCTTTTCAGTTGCTGGTCCAAGCAATACAGGTGATGTGAACTACTTATATTCACAAATTATTCTATCTAAAAAATTAAAAAATGGCTGGTACCTCTACTCTAGTCCCAATATTACGGCAGATTGGAATGCGTCCAGTAATCAACAATGGACTATTCCTTTGGGTGCTGGAGCAGGAAAACTGATAAGCCATAATAAATACCTTCCAATAAACTTAAAAGCTGGAGTTTTTAAATATGTAGCCCATCCTACTGATGCTGAATGGCTTATACAAGCACAAGCAACTTTCATTTTGAAATAAAAGAAAATAAATGGTTTTGAATACTCGGAAATTGAATAAATATTCACTATTTTTAGTACAATTAACCAATACTTTATACATATGAAAAAACTACTTTCGGGAATAGTAATACTATTTTTACCTTTATTATTAATCTCACAAAACAAAAAAAAACCCAATATATTAGTTATTTGGGGAGACGACATTGGCACTTGGAATATCAGCCACAATAATCGTGGAATGATGGGTTATAAAACACCAAATATTGACCGAATAGCCAAAGAAGGTATCGGGTTTACCGACTATTATGCGCAGCAAAGTTGTACAGCTGGACGGGCTGCCTTTATTGGCGGTAGTGTTCCTGTACGTTCTGGAATGACCAAGGTAGGTATGCCTGGAGCACCTGAAGGCTGGCAAAAAACAGACGTAACTATGGCTACGGTTCTTAAAGGGCAAGGTTATAATACAGGACAATTTGGGAAAAATCACCAAGGTGACAGAGATGAACATTTACCAACCATGCACGGTTTTGATGAGTTTTTTGGAAATTTATATCACTTAAATGCTGAAGAAGAGCCTGAAAATTTTGATTATCCTGCAGATATGGTCTTCAAGGATGGCAAAACGTTCAGAGAAAAATTTGGCCCTCGTGGAGTTATTCACTCTTGGGCAGATGGTAAAGGTGGACAACGTATAGAAGATACTGGCCCATTAAGCAAAAAACGCATGGAAACTATTGATGATGAAAGTGTAGCAGCTGCAAAAGCTTTTATTAAAAAGCAAGTTGAAGCTGGAGAACCATTTTTTACTTGGTGGAACGGTACACGTATGCATTTTAGAACGCATGTAAAAGAAGATCGTCGTCATCCTGGAAATGATGAATATACAGATGGTATGATTGAACATGACATGCATGTTGGACAACTTTTAGATTATTTAGATGAATTAGGAATTGCGGATAATACAGTCGTTATGTATTCTACAGATAATGGCCCACACTACAATACATGGCCAGATGCTGGGACAACACCTTTTCATGGTGAGAAAAACTCTAATTGGGAAGGCGCTTACCGTGTGCCTGCTTTTGTAAAATGGCCAGGACATTTTCCTGCCGATATTACTTTAAATGGTATTGTTGCACATGAAGATTGGCTACCTACCTTTGCTGCAATAGCTGGAAACTCCAACATTAAAGAACAATTAAAAAAAGGAACTTCTATTAATGGTAGAAGCTATAAAAATTACATTGATGGTGTAAACCAGTTAGACTACTTATCTGGAAAGTTAGAAGAATCTCCAAGAGATGGATTTATATATGTAAATGATGCTGGTTCTATTGCTGCATTAAGATATGGTGATTGGAAAGCTACTTTTTTAGAAAACAGAGCTAGACAATTACAAATTTGGTTGGAACCATTTGTTGAATTACGCGCTCCTTTATTAGGAAATTTAAGACGAGATCCTTTTGAAAAAGCTTACGAAGGTTCCAATACCTATTATGATTGGTATATAGACAGAGCTTATATTTTAACAGCCATACAAAGTTATGCTTTTAACTTCTTAACAACCTTTCAAGAATTTCCTGTAAGTCAAACAGCAGGAGACTGGAGTTTAGGAAAAGTTGAAAAACAAATTCAAAACATGACTACTAAAAGTAATTAATTTATAATAACAGATTAAAAAGGGGTGGACAGGTGTCTACCCCTTTTTTTTAAACAGAATAAGTTTATAAATGAAAACTAATTCCTAAATTGATAACTTCTTAAGTTTACATAGTTATAAGTTATTATGTTAAACCAGCGATTTCTCTTTTTTATATTCATCTGTTTTGGATTCTACGCATCCATTTACAGCCAAAACTATGTATTTGAAGCTCAAAAGATTAATGTAGAGGATGGCTTACCACATAGAAGCGCCAATGACATCACACAAGATTTAGATGGTTTTATTTGGATAAGTACACCAGGTATTATAAATAAATATGATGGCTATCATTTTAAGTCCTATGACTCCAAATTTCTTAATGTTAATGAAAAAAATTCACTTTTTTTAGGAGTCGATTTGTATAATAGGATTTGGTTTTGTGAACGAGATTCCTATGCAAAAAAAACAAATAGTGCACTAATTGAAGCTAAAAGTGATTCTCTATTAAATGTTTATGATATATCCAATGGTCTGTTTTCTAATCTAGATATCCTTCACATAAAC
>DIAL01000134.1:0-8037 GCA_002414705.1 Flavobacteriaceae bacterium UBA5079 | reverse complement strand
CAATCTACACACAACAAAACAGATATTTTTATTACAACAAGACAAGGTTATATGTATAAATACAATGGCCAATTTGAAGAGATTTATAAATTCCCCAACACAGCCAATCAATATCCTGTTTGTGATGAAATTAGCAAAAACAGCTACTGGATTTTAAACGGTAGAGACCTTCTAAAAATAAAAAACCAAAAGCTCGTTAAATCATATAAGATACCAAAAGAGAAAGATAATCTGAATCGAATAATTAATAAAACGCCTAACCTTATTATAGAATCCAGAGATCCTCTAAATAACGTGAGCTATTGGGAATTAAAAAACGATGAATTAATTCCACTTAAATTTAAATATCTTGAGGATGAAACTTAGCCATGTTCAAGATAACAAGAAATTTTATTTACGGTTCTAAAGACAATATAATCCTAGTTTTAAACAAATTAGGCAAGATAGTTTTCAGCTACAAAAATCAAGAAATTTTAGATTCAAACTTTAAATATCAAACGGCGTTTACCGACAAGCAAAATATTTTATGGATAAGCACCCGAAATGGAATTGTAAAATTAGTCACTAAAAAAAATCCATTTAACATATACCAAGAAAATCAAAGTATTAGAGGAATTTATAAAAACAAAAACAACCTATTTATAGGTAGCTATACTGAAAACGCACTTATTGATCTAATAAATAACAAGAAAGCAAAGATTCCAGGGGCTATTGGTGCCTTTTCGTCTTCTTATCAAGACAAAAATTCGCATATATGGTTTGGTTCCACAACAAATCGTGTTTATGAATATTTTCTAAATGAAAAAAAATGGAGGTTTCATTCCATTGATGAAAGGATCAACTTGTTTGTAACCTTTAAAAACCTTAATACTGGAAAACTTTGGGTTGGGACTAGCGATGGTCTGGTATGGCTGGATACTGAAACTAATAAAATTAGCTACCATAAATCGTCCCTTATTAAAAGTTCGACAGAAATACGTGCTTTTTATAAACATGGAAATGATATTTGGATTGTTTCCAACAAAGGTCTTTATCTAATGGATGCCATAACAGAATCTATTACCAATCATTATAATGTAGAGAGTGGACTCCCTTTCGATAATTTTAACCATCTATATATAGATTCTGAAGGAATGTTTTGGTTAGCAACTAAAGGAGGCGGTTTAATTCAGTGGGACAAAACTAATAATACCTATTCTTCGTTCACAACCAAAAATGGTTTTTCTAACAATACCATTTATGCTGTTTATCCTGACAACTTTAATAATTTATGGCTACCAAGTAATAATGGTCTTATCCGATTTAATAAAAAAACCAAAAACACACGTGTTTATCTAGCAAAAGATGGTATTGCGCATGAAGAGTTTAATACGTTTGCTCACGGTTCCCGTTTTGGTGGACATAGTTTATTTATAAAAAATAAAAAACTGTACTACGTTTATAACTTTTTAGGTATCAAACCGGAACAAGTATTTGTATCCAATACCACATTAAAACCAGGTAAATATACACTAGGGATGGAGTTTGTAAGAGAATCTGCTGGAGAATATGGTGAATCTCTTGGTAATACAAAATTATACATAAATGAAACCGTTGTTGCTGAAGGTCCCATGCGTACCCAACCAGCTAAATTTACACTTTCTGGAGATGGGTTATGCGTTGGCTATGACAGTGGTGATAATGTAAGTAACTTATATAAATCTCCAGGCGAATTTGAAGGAGGTATCATTCAAGGTGTTGGTGTAACTGTTGAAGGAACTCCTTACAGAGATCTTGAAGCCGAAGCTAAACGCTTAATGATGACACAATAACTCTATATCAATTAGCATCAGCTAATAAGCATATTTGATTGATTAATTGCAGAAAGTCGATGGGTTTTAGTATCCCATCGGCTTTTCTTTTATTAAATTTAAAATTTATGCTACAGATAATTTTTTGATGTCCAAATTAAATAGTTTATTTTTACTAATAACCAATCAAAAAAAATCAAACCAAATGAAGCAAACATATTTCAAAATCGTCATTTTATTCTTTTTATGTTTTTCCAACATATCTAAGGCACAAGAAAGTGCATCTGTAGAAGAACTCGCTAAACAATTAGCAAATCCAATTGCAGCATTGATAAGCGTGCCCATGCAAAATAATTTTGATTTTGGAGTTGGACCTTTAGATGGATTTAAATACAATTTAAATATACAACCTGTAATTCCTGTTTCCATAAGTGAAAATTGGAACATGATAAGCAGAACTATTATACCAATAATTTCTCAAAGCGATGTTACAGGTTCTGGCAATAATGAAACTGGATTTGGAGATATTGCACAAAGCATCTATTTTTCGCCAAAAGCAGCTAAAAACGGTTTAGTTTGGGGAGTTGGCCCCATTTTACTTTTACCCACCGCAACTGATGATGCCTTGGGTTTAAATAAATGGACAGCAGGTCCAAATGCACTCGTATTGAAAATTCAAGGACAATGG
The DNA here is from genome assembly GCA_002414705.1 of Flavobacteriaceae bacterium UBA5079. GTDB lineage: Bacteria > Bacteroidota > Bacteroidia > Flavobacteriales > Flavobacteriaceae > Algorimicrobium. Next base: position 5,559 of record DIAL01000134.1, on the reverse strand, counting down.
ACGTATGGCGGACTTGTAAACCACATGTGGTCTTATGCAGGCAGTAGTATCAATGATGTTAATGCCTCATTTTTTCAGCCTTTTGTAACGTATGCTACAAAAACTGGAGCTTCTTTCACTATTGCTTCAGAAAACACACAAAGTTGGGATAATGATATTTTTGGCGGTTTTATCGGAGCTTATTATTCTAAAGTCGTTTCATTTGGGAAACAAATGATGCAACTAGGTGGTGGACCAAAAGTCTTTTATGGCAATAATCCTTTTAATCCTGATTGGGGAATTCGTGCTAATATTATTTTATTATTTCCAAAATAAAAATAACACAATATTATGTTTAAGAAAAAAGCACATTTAATTGGCATCTTGATTTTTGCTAATTGCCTTTTTATTCAAGCACAAGAAGCAGATGAAGACAAACCAAAAAAGCATGCTATTCAGTTTTTATTGGGACATACTCAAATTCAAGAATCTGTGCATGAAAACGGTAATAAAACGTGGTTGTCTGTTCCTTCCTTTGAGTTAAACTATAATTTTGAATTGACTGAAAAATGGTCTATTGGTTTGCATACCGATATTGTGGTAGAGGATTTTAGTGTAGAAAATTATTCAGATGAAAATACAATAATAAAAAGAAGTAAACCTATTGCTCCAGCCATTGTAACCTCATATAAATTTTGTAATAACTTTTCTGCTCTAATTGGATTTGGTGGTGAGTTTTCAAAAGAAGAAAATTTCGCATTAGTCCGATTAGGTATTGAATACAGCTATGAATTTCATGAAATCTGGGAGCTTGTAAGTAATATAACAAACGATTTAAAGATTGATGCGTATAACTCATTTTCAATTGGAATTGGTGTTGCTAGAAAATTTTAATAGTAATAGCTTCTCTAAATTATTGATCAAAGCGTTTATTAAAAACCAATTCTAATTTTGTTAATTAAACACTTAAAATGTGATACGTGTTTTACTTCTATTTTCGCTAATTGTATTTAACCTTGAAGTTAAAGCTCAAGATAGTTTAGTAAATCAAGACATTTCTGTAAATAGCCAATTATGGTTAGATTATAATTTTTCAAACGAATTCAAAAATGGTAAAAACCTCCAAACTCAAATAGGTTTTAGAAAAATATTTCCAGATGTTTTTAATCGATTTCTTGTTATTTCAACGTTAGAGATACCGCATGAGAAGAGTTTGAAATTTTTAAATTTAAACAAACCCATAATTAAGACGTTTCATTTTGGCTCTGGATTAATTTATACACAAAATAATGATTTTAAAGATAATTTAGAGTTTCGCTTATTTCAAGGTTTTAAATTTGATATTCCAACTGTAAAAGCAATAACACTAAACAATTACGTACGTTTAGAAGAACGGTTTCAAAATAATTTTAGCAATTCGGGTTGGACTGCAGGATACAGATTCAGATACAAACTTTCTACTATATTAGTCTATAAAAAGCACCTTTCTAATTTTGTAGATGGATTTTATATACCATTGAGTGCTGAAGTTTTTTTTAATCTAAAAAAATCTGACCGTTACAACGATTTAATCCGACTAGAACCAGGATTAGGTTATAAACTGAAAAACAACTGGAAATTTGAGTTATATTTGATTTTCAATGAGACAAAAAACAACACAGCAACAAATAACAGTTCGAGCGATTTTATTTTAAGACTTCGTGTTTTTAATGGCATCATTAAAACGGCATCAAAAGAACCACAAATTGAATAATCCACTATACACAAAATAGTATAGACTTTTAAATATTAGCAGAATGACCAATTTATTAAAACCCTTAAGCATCATTAGTATTCTTTTACTTATCTCTTCTTGTAAAGACGATAAGCAACTACCAGAAAATAATGATTCAGCCATAAATTCAACTATTAAAAAAGAAACACCTTCAGGCATGATTTTTATTCCAGGAGGCACTTATATTATGGGAAGTGGTGAATCGTATGCAGAAAATCATGAAGGTCCAGAAGTTTTGGTAAAAGTAGATCCTTTTTATATGGATGAAACCGAAGTAACTAACGCTGAATTTAAAAAATTTGTAGACGAAACGGGTTATAAAACAGTATCTGAAAGACCAATAGATTGGGAACAAATAAAAAAAGATTTACCAGAAGGCACTCCAAAACCACATGATTCTATTTTACAATCTGGTTCTTTAGTGTTTTCGCCACCAAATGTATCTGTAAATTTAAACGACTATACGCAGTGGTGGGCTTGGGTAACTGGCGCAGATTGGAAACATCCAGAAGGACCTCAAAGCTCTATTGATGGAAAAGATAATCATCCAGTCGTGCAAATAGCTTTTGAAGATGCTCAAGCGTATGCAAAATGGGCAGGAAAACGTTTACCAACAGAAGCTGAATGGGAATTTGCATCCAGAGGAAGTGATAATAACAATCAGTTTGTTTGGGGTAAAGAATTAACACCTCAAGGAACCTATTTAGCTAATTTTTTTCAAGGTGACTTTCCTTACAATAATACTAAAATGGATGGCTTTGCAACCTCTGCTCCTGTAAAAACCTATCCTGAAAACATTTTTGGTCTTTATGATATGATTGGAAATGTTTGGGAATGGACAACAGATTGGTACAGACCAGATACTAAAAAAATGTATTTGGCTAATGGCACAAAATTATGTTATAACCCAAAAGGTCCAGATTCTAGTTATGATCCAAACGACCCTTTTGCAACAGAAAAACGTGTTATTAAAGGTGGTTCATTTTTGTGCAGCGATCAATATTGTTCTAATTATCGTTCTACTTCTAGAATGGCAACCTCAACAGATTCCGGACAAAACCATCTAGGCTTTAGATGTGTTAAAAATATCAACTAATATTTTCAATAAACTTCTAGTTTAAAATAAGTTATGTTTTTCTTAAAGTTATTTTTTGTAATTTTAGTTACCTACTAATCATATAATTAACAATAACTAAACTTTAAAAACATGAAAAAACTTTTAGCAGAATTTATTGGAACCTTTTGGCTTGTTCTAGGAGGTTGTGGAAGTGCGGTTTTAGCTGCCGGAATTCCAGAATTAGGTATTGGCTTTGCAGGTGTAGCAGCAGCTTTCGGTTTAACCGTACTTACTGGTGCGTATGCATTAGGACATATTTCTGGAGCACACTTTAATCCAGCCGTTTCTATTGGCTTATGGATGGGTGGACGCTTTGATGGCAAAGAATTACCTGGTTACATTATAGCTCAAGTATTAGGTGGTATTGCTGGAGCTGGAATTCTTTATTTAATTGCTAGTGATCATTCAAATTTTTCATTGGCTGATGGTTTTGCTGCAAATGGTTTTGGCGAACATTCGCCTATGGGGTATGATATGACGTCTGCATTAATAACAGAAATTGTTATGACCTTTATGTTTCTTATTATCATTTTAGGTGCAACTCACAAAAATGCAACACCAGCATTTGGAGGCATTGCTATTGGTTTAGCACTAACACTTATACACCTAATTAGTATTCCTGTTACCAATACATCTGTAAATCCTGCTAGAAGTACAAGTCAGGCTTTATTTGTTGGCGATTGGGCAATTGATCAACTTTGGCTATTTTGGATTGCTCCTATTGTAGGTGCTATTTTGGCTGGCTTACTTTATAAGTATATGGCTCCAAACAAAGATTAAAATATTGAAAAGAAGGTTGTTTTTAAGCAATCCTCTTATTTTTTTAACTCTAATTTTTCAGCAAAATAATCGCAAAAATCTTTCATGGTTGCCGTCATTTTTTCGTCTTGTGTTGCGCGATTAAACGTATCACTCATAGCAACTAGTGTTTGATGAAAAAACAATTTCATTTCATCTACTGGCATATCTTTAGTCCATAAATCTATTCGCAACGTTTCTTGTTTTTTACTATCCCAAACGGATAGCAACATCGCTTTTGCTTCTTCATTATCTATACCTCCATCTTGGGCTGTCCATGTTAAGTTTTCGGGTACACGATTTTCATCTAATTCAACCGTTAGTTCTATAGTTGATTTCATATTAGCCATTGTCTTTTGGTTTGTAATTACTTGAATTAAAAATTTCTGTAGGTTCTGCCGTTAACATATTTTTTATAGTTACGGTATTCTTTGACATATAGGATTTAACAATTTGCCAACCTATATACTGCCCGATTCTTCCAGGCGATTCATTATCTACTTGTTCTAAATAAAACTTTGAAAAAGGCGCAGGATTAATAAATCTGGAGGGCAATTTGGCGTTTGTATCATATAATAACTCTTCGCCAATAAAATGATTCCATATAAACCATTCATTCTCTTCAGCCCATTCTAGCTGTGCTTTTGTATATCCAATTTTTTCGGCATCTGAAACAAACGGAATCATTAAGTCCTTAAAATAGAGCTGTTTCCCATAATAAATCATTTCATCTAACAAGGTTTTCCTAGCCATTTGATAGCTATATTTTTCAGCATAAGCAGCTGCTAAATCTACGACTATTTGATTTCGTTCAAAATTGGTTTTTAGGTAATTTTGAATACCACCATAAAATTCGTGGTCTTTACCTAAATATGTGTCAATAGATATTAAAACGATGGTGTCTGTTATAATAACTTTATTCCTATAATCCACCGATGACGTAGTTGTTATAACACGTGGCACCCTAAATTCAGGAAAATAATATGAAAGGTGCTGAAAAAGTCCAGTTATATCGTCTTTTTCTGTTCTAAAATCTTCAAAAACGCGACTACTCTCTGTCATGAGTTGCTGCTGAAGGGTATCTTGCATGCGTGCTTCCCAAAATTCATCTGGATATTGCTCTGGAAACATAAACGGATACGCATTTTTTAATTTTGGCAAATCTTCTGGAGTAGCACTACCAAATGCTTTATCAAAACGTTCTACAACAAAATCGATATCTATTTTTTCGATATCATTTTCTACTTGACTTTGATCTTCGCAGGAAAATAGACAAAAAACTAAAAGAAGACTGACTACATATTTCATAAAAAACTTATCGGTTGTTAATTTTCATTAGTCCAACGATTACTATATTTTTGTGATGCAAAGGTACATCACTTTGCTTTAAAAATCCATTAAAATGCAAACAGAAAAAATTGTAAATCATATTGTAACATGGCTAAAGGACTATGCTACAAACGCAAAAGTTAATGGTTTTGTTGTAGGAATTTCTGGTGGAATAGATTCCGCCGTTACGTCTTCCCTTTGCGCCAAAACAGGCTTAGACGTCTTATGCATAGAAATGCCTATTCACCAAGCCGAAAGTCATGTTTCACGAGCAGAAGAGCATATCGCTTCTTTAAAAAAAACATTCCCAAATGTTAGAGATACTAGAACAAATTTAACTCCTGTTTTTGAGGAATTTAAGACAGAGGTTTCTTTAGAAGGTAAACAGGAAATTGTTGATATGGCTCTAGCAAATACACGAGCAAGATTACGCATGACAACTTTGTATTTTTATGCTGGACTTCAAAAATTACTTGTAGCAGGAACCGGAAACAAAGTGGAGGATTTTGGTGTTGGTTTTTACACAAAATATGGTGATGGTGGTGTAGATTTAAGTCCGATT
>DIAL01000035.1:2709-36086 GCA_002414705.1 Flavobacteriaceae bacterium UBA5079 | reverse complement strand
ACTGGAACCCCTTTATTTGCTGGAGAAACTATATCCACAACACAGACTATTTTCATCTATAATGAATCTGGTACAGCTCCAAATATATGTTTCAATGAAAGTAGTTTTATAGTGACAATTTTTCCAGAGGCTGATTTTACATTAACCGAAAACAATCTTGAAATAAATGAAAACACGTTAACCGTTACTATGACAGATACGAGCATTTCTTATGAATACGCCATAGATAACGAAAGCTTCCAAACAAGTCCATTTTTTAATGGATTATCAAATGGTTCGCATATTCTATATGTTCAAGATGAAAATGGTTGTATAGTAAAATCTATTCCGTTTGAAATAGAAACGACAAATACCATTCATATTCCACCTTTTTTCACACCTAATAACGATGGTCAAAATGATGTTTGGCAAATTACTGATACTCAAAATACCATCAAGGAAATTTACGTTTACGACAGATATGGTAAACTTTTAAAACAAATTCCTTTGCAGTCTAAAAGCTGGGATGGTTTATACAGAGGCTACCCAAAAGAAAGTAACGATTACTGGTACCTAATTACATTACGAACTGGCAAACAACTGAACGGTCACTTTACATTAAAACGCTAGATTTTGCTTATTTTTGTTAAACGAAACAAGCATATCAAATCTATTGGATGATTAGCCTAATTCTGGCAATCTGCTAGTTTACCTCGAAAACAGTAAAAAACATCAACAAGGCTTCATGAAATTCAAAATAAAATCCGAATTTAAACCAACAGGAGATCAACCTCAAGCTATTAAAAAATTAGTAGGAGGTATTGATTCTCATGAAAAATATCAAACCCTTTTGGGTGTTACAGGCTCGGGAAAAACCTTCACTGTTGCCAATGTTATTGAGGAGGTGCAAAAGCCAACTTTAGTTTTAGCGCATAACAAAACGCTTGCTGCACAATTGTATTCTGAATTCAAACAATTTTTCCCTGATAATGCAGTAGAATATTTTGTGTCTTATTATGATTATTACCAACCAGAGGCGTACATTCCGGTTTCGGGTGTTTATATAGAAAAGGATTTATCTATTAACGAAGAAATCGAAAAAATGCGATTAAGCACCACGTCTTCCCTACTTTCTGGTCGTCGTGATGTGATAGTAATTGCTTCCGTTTCCTGTTTATATGGTATTGGAAATCCGGTGGAATTTCAAAAAAATGTCATTTCTATTGAACGAGATGAAGTCATTTCGCGTACCAAATTATTACATCGTTTGGTACAGAGTTTATATTCCAGAACGGAAGGCGAATTTAATCATGGAAACTTTAGAATAAAAGGTGACACGGTTGATGTATTCCCGAGTTATGATGATCACGCGTTTAGAATTCACTTTTTTGGTGATGAAATTGAAGATATTGAAGCCTTTAATGTACAAACCAATGAGGTTTTAGAAAAATACGACCGACTTAATATTTATCCTGCCAATATGTTTGTCACATCGCCAGATGTGTTGCAAGGTGCCATAAAAAGTATCCAAGACGATTTGGTAAAACAATACGATTATTTTAAAGAAATTGGAAAACATCTTGAAGCCAAACGTTTAAAAGAACGTACTGAATTCGACTTGGAAATGATTCGTGAATTGGGCTACTGTTCTGGTATTGAAAATTACTCGCGTTATTTAGATGGCAGACAACCAGGAACCAGACCCTTCTGTTTATTGGATTATTTTCCAGACGATTTTTTAATGGTTGTAGATGAAAGTCACGTAACTATTTCCCAAGTACATGCCATGTATGGAGGCGATAGAAGCAGAAAAGAAAATTTGGTAGAATACGGTTTCCGTTTACCTGCAGCTATGGATAACCGTCCGTTAAAATTTGAAGAATTTGAAGCCCTTCAAAATCAAGTAATTTACGTAAGTGCTACACCTGCGGATTATGAATTGCAAAAGTCTGATGGTGTTTTTGTAGAACAAATTATTCGCCCAACAGGATTGCTAGATCCTGTAATTGAAGTGCGCCCAAGTTTAAATCAGATTGATGATTTAATTGAAGAAATTCATTTACGTATTGAAAAAGACGAACGTACTTTAGTCACAACCTTAACAAAGCGTATGGCTGAAGAATTAACCAAATATCTGGATCGGATTCAAATTCGGTGTCGCTATATTCATAGTGATGTGGACACTTTGGAACGTGTAGAAATCATGCAAGATTTACGAAAAGGGCTATTTGATGTATTAGTTGGTGTCAATTTACTTCGTGAAGGTTTGGACTTACCCGAAGTATCATTAGTAGCCATTCTAGATGCGGATAAGGAAGGTTTTTTACGTTCGGCACGTTCTTTAACACAAACGGTTGGTCGTGCAGCAAGAAACCTCAACGGAAAAGCAATTATGTATGCAGATAAAATAACCAAAAGCATGCAAAAAACGATTGATGAAACCGAATACAGACGGGAAAAACAAATTAATTATAACACCAAACATAATTTAGTTCCAACAGCCTTAAATAAAAGTTTAGACAATGCGCTAACCAAAAACTCGGTTAGTACGTATAGTTATGAATTGGAAGCTGCAAAAGCTGCAGAACCAGAAAGTCAATACTTAACGAAAGGTGAGCTAGAAAAGAAAATTCGTGAAAACCGAAAACAAATGGAACAAGCAGCCAAAGCTTTAGACTTCATGGAAGCTGCACAATTTAGAGATTTAATAAAAGGGTATCAGGAAAAATTAGACAAGTTGAAGGTTTAATTAATTATACTGCACCTTAAAAATATCAATAAGTACATCAGGAGGAACCACCTTATTAGGAAAACTTTCCATTAAGTAAAGTACTTTATTAATAGATTCGTGGCTTAACCCCATACGTAACCCATAATTATGAAGTTTAATTTTATCTTTAGGAGAATTTTCCTCATCAATATTCATGAGTAAAACTAAACGATGGAATTGCACGATACGTTCGCTATGCGATTTTAAGTGCATATAATTAATCGGGTTTTCAATGAGATAATCAAAATCTTCTCTTGAAATATCTAATTGCCTCGCAATTGCTAAAAGAAAATTATATTCAATAGGTTTTAAGTTGGTTTCATTTTTAGCAAATGAAATCATTTCGGATAAGAGACTTAATTTTTCAACCCTGTTAATTAGCATGAGAAATGGATTAATTATTCAAGTATAAAGATAGGTACAATGATTATTTGATAATCCATGATAAATTGTAACTTGTCGAAAAATTGAATGCATTTTATCGTTATTTTATTACATTTACTCAAAAACATCAATTTAAATTTCTGATAATCAATATTTTAAATTAAAAATGCATTTCATCGATATTTTATAAATTAACGTTTAAATCAAGCTGTAAATAGCTTTCAAAAAGGAACTATGACAAACAACGATATTTTCAAAAAATTACGCGTAGCCTTACAACTACGTGATGACGAAATTGTAAAAATTTTAGAACTAGTCGATTTCAGAATTACTAAAAGTGAATTGGGTGCGTTTTTCAGAAAGGAAGATCATCCAAAATACATGGAATGTGGTGATCAAATTCTTCGGAATTTCTTGAATGGTTTGGTTATTCACCTTCGTGGTCCAAAACCAGAAAAGAAAACAAAACCTACAGAGAAACCTAAAGCAGTTACTACAAAAAAACCATTTGTAAAAGTGGCTAACAATAAAAAGTAAATCATATTATAATCTGTTTTCTTTTCTTTTGAATATACAAACAGCAAAGCAAGACATTATTTACTTCAAAATAGAAACTAAAAAAGCTCTCAATAAATTGAGAGCTTTTTTTATGTTTAGAATTTTTATATATAATTAAGACAGCACTTGGTGTACTTTATCTGCAGCTTCTTGAAACTCTGTAGCACTCATTACGGCTAACCCTGAATTATCAATCAACTCTTTTGCAATATCCGCGTTTGTACCTTGAAGACGCACAATAATTGGCACTTCAATATTACCCATGTTTTTGTAGGCATCAATAACACCTTGAGCAACACGATCACAACGAACAATACCACCAAATATATTAATAAGGATTGCTTTTACGTTTGGATCTCTTAAAATTAATTCGAAAGCCGTTTCCACACGAGCAGCATCAGCAGTACCACCAACATCTAAAAAGTTAGCTGGCTCACCACCTGCTTGCTTAATTAAATCCATAGTTGCCATAGCAAGACCTGCACCATTTACCATACACCCAACATTTCCGTCAAGGTCTACATAGTTTAGTCCAACTTCTTTGGCTTCAACTTCAATAGGGTTTTCTTCACGTAAATCGCGTAAAGCTTCATAATCTTTATGTCTGTATAATGCGTTTTCATCAATAGTTACTTTAGCATCGACAGCCATAATTTTATCATCACTTGTTTTTAACACTGGGTTAATTTCAAATAATGATGAATCAGACTTATCATAAGCCGTATATAAAGACGTAACGAATTTGGTCATTTCTTTAAAAGCCAATCCAGATAAGCCTAAATTGAAAGCAATTTTACGTGCTTGAAACGGCATAATCCCAACTGAAGGATCAATTTCTTCAGTAAAAATTAAGTGCGGAGTTTCCTCGGCAACTGTTTCAATATCCATTCCACCTTCAGTAGAATACATAATCATGTTACGACCTGTAGCACGATTTAATAAAACAGACATATAATATTCTTCAGGTTCACTGTCACCAGGATAATAAACATCTTCGGCAACCAATACTTGATGAACACGCTTACCTTCAGCAGACGTTTGAGGCGTAACTAAATCCATCCCAATGATTTCACCAGCAATTCTTTCAACCTCTTGAAGGTTTTTTGCTAATTTTACACCACCACCTTTACCACGTCCACCAGCATGAACTTGGGCTTTTATAACGTGCCAGCCAGTACCAGTATCTTCTGTTAGTTTTTTGGCAGCTGCAACAGCTTCTTCAGCATTTTGAGCGACAATACCACGCTGGATACGTACACCAAAACTACTTAACATTTCTTTTCCTTGATATTCGTGTAAATTCATCTTATAAATTCGTTTGGAGTTTTCTCAATAAGAGAAAATCATTAAATTTTAGTTGCACAAAAGTAATCAACCTAACGCTTTTAACCAATAATTTTTAAAAGTTGTTTTCGGATTGATTAAAAATTTATTTCTTTAAAAATTTCTTCGTCTTAAGTCCACTTTTAGTTTGAACAACTAAAATATAAAGACCGCTTTGTAATACCGATACGTCCATAGGTTTTGTTGCATCTTTAGAGGTCAAAATAACACGACCATTTATATCAGAAACACGAATAGACTGTATCGTATTTGGCGCATTATATTGAATGTTTAAAACATCGTTTACTGGATTTGGAATCACTCTAAAGTCGTTAGTTACAAATTCATTATTAGGTGTAGACAATGGGTTCGTTAAGAAACTTTCCATAATATTTATGGATTCATCTACTCCTGCAAAAGCAAAAACTATATCAGCTGTATTGGATCTAAAAACAAGATTTCCATTACTATCATCATAATAATAGTAAGACGTTTGATTAACAGTTCCATTAAAGATAAAAACGGTTAATATTAAATCCTGAACCACTTTAAGTCGTGTTACACTGCCAGTATAAGCACCTTCTCCAACATCGTTCATATTTAAAGTTCCATGTGCATCAACAGTAGTTGCAATGGTTCCTGTAAAAGTTCCAGAAACAGCATCAGTTGAAAAATTTCCAGAAACAGCATCAGTTGTAGTATCTAAATAGCTTAAAGGAAACGTGCCTAACAACGCATTATTAGTAATATAATTTAATTCAATTCCAGCTGAAGTAACACCTGTAAAAGAAAAAGCACCAGACATTTCTTCTTTAGCAAGAATATTATTTACATCCATAGAACCTGCTGTGGAAATTGTTAAAATGTCAGTAGTTCCTGGAAAATCTCCTAATTCTGGTACAGTTGGTGCAGCATAGGTATCTGTGTTTGTACCTACAGATGTTAAACTATTGAAATTCCATGTTAATCCTGCACCTGTAGCACTTTGATCAATGGCAGGCAAAGATTCCACAATAGCATACGAAGACATAGGAATACTAAAGAAATCATTAATGGGTGCTTGTGCGAAACTTGTAAAAGTTACGACTGTTGATAATAAAAGTAATGTTTTTTTCATGTTATAATATTTTAATTAATAGCGGGTTAAAGGTATAAAAAACGATTTTGTAATTTTTAAAAAAACGCCAACCATACTTTTTAGACTGTTTCTTTTTTATACTCAACCAAAATATTCATGGGTAAAACCCAATAGTTTCTTAACTTTATGGCTTTTTTAACCTTAAATAAATTCCAAAATGGAAACAAACTCTTTATTACAAATTGCTCGGGATTATGGTAGTCCTATTTATGTATATGATGCTGAAAAAATAGTATCACAGTATAAACGTTTACATACAGCTTTTAATAAGGTGAAACAGGTTAAGATTAATTATGCAGTTAAAGCTTTGTCCAATATTTCTATATTAAAGTTAATGAACACGTTAGGATCTGGACTTGATACGGTATCAATTCAAGAGGTACAATTAGGCTTAAAAGCTGGATTTTTACCAGAACAAATCATATACACACCAAATGGCGTGTCTTTGGATGAAATAGAAAAAGCAGCAGCATTAGGCGTTCAAATTAATATTGATAATTTATCCATATTAGAGCAGTTTGGTACAAAACATCCTAAAACACCTGTGTGCATTCGGATTAATCCGCACGTTATGGCAGGTGGAAATACTAATATTTCAGTTGGACATATAGATAGTAAGTTTGGTATTTCAATCCATCAAATTCCGCATATTTTAAGAATTGTAGAAAATACCAATATGACTATAAATGGTATTCACATGCACACAGGAAGTGATATTTTAGATATTGACGTCTTTCTTTATGCTAGCGAAATTTTATTTGAAACAGCTAAAAATTTCAAAAATTTAGATTTTATAGATTTTGGCTCTGGATTTAAAGTACCCTACAAACCGGGTGATATTGAAACCGATATTGAAGAGTTTGGCAAAAAATTAACCAATCGCTTTAATGAATTCTGTAAAGAATACGGTAAAAATTTAACGCTTGCATTTGAACCTGGAAAATTTCTGGTAAGTGAAGCTGGATACTTTTTAACAAAAGTGAATGTAGTTAAACAAACTACCTCTACCGTTTTTGCCCAAGTAGATTCTGGCTTCAACCATTTAATCAGACCCATGCTTTATGGATCGCAACATGAGATTGTAAACATCTCTAATCCAAAAGGCCGCGAGCGTTTTTATTCTGTAGTTGGATATATTTGTGAGACAGATACGTTTGCCAATAACAGACGTATAAACGAAATTACTGAAGGAGATATTCTTGCTTTCAAAAACGCTGGAGCATATTGCTATTCTATGGCTTCCAACTACAATTCTCGTTACCGTCCTGCTGAAATATTATGGCATAATAATGAAGCGAAACTCATACGAAAAAGAGAAACTTTTGATGATATTATCAAGAATCAAATTGAAATTGATTTATAACAAAAAGGGCGTTACAAAAACTGTAACGCCTTTTTTAATAATTAGTTTTATAATTTTAAATACACTTTTTTCAGAGAATTCTACTAAATTTATAAAATCCTTCAAGTCTTTGTAATAGCTTTAAAAAAGACTTATGATTAAAAATACACCTTTTATTATTACGCTACTTTTTGTGGCTATCTTTTTTTGCAGCGTGAATATTTCAGCTCAAAACACTTCAATTCAAGCAATTGACAGTCTATCTCTAAAACTTAATCAAGAAAAAAATCAAGAAAAAAAGTTAGCAATCTTAAATGAAATAGTTGCTACAGCTTTTCAATCTGATTTAAATCTAGCTAAATTCTATGCTAAAAAAGGTATCCTAAGAGGAGAGGCCTACATTTTTAGGAAAGCCTACAGAGGGACTTAGTATTGCTATGGTTATGGTTATGGTTTTTGCCATTATCCTTTTCGCAAGATTAGGTGTTAGACTTGTTGCAAGATATAGGCAGATGAAGCGTGAAGAACAAGAAGAAAACGAATCTAATTAATTATCAGCTTACAAATTGCTATAAAACGTTAAGCCATTTTTATCTAAATCATAAATAGCAAACTCTTTAGTTCCCCAATCCGTTTGATTTATTTGTATTTGACCTTGAAAAACCTGTTTGGCTTCAAATTCTATATATAGACTTTCAATGTTTTGAGTTACAATCCGAAGTTGAGAAGCTACATGACCACTTTTAAAAAAATCTTCATTATGAACTTGCAAATGGATTTCTACATCTCCACGACGTAATCCTGCATAAGTTGGCATTTTAGGGTCATCAGCAAAAGCAATTTCAAAACCCAGTTTATTCACATAAAAAAACAAGGCAGCCAATATATTTTGAACTGGTAAAACAGGATGTATTTGATGCAGATGGGCTTTTTCCATTACTTTTTGATAGTTCCTGAAAAATGATTTACATTCGGATTAATCGGGTTCCCAGACGCTCGCCTAAACGAAGCTAACTGTCCACAGTGCCATATAGCATCGGCTATTGGTCCATTAATTTCATTCCAGAAGGGAATTTCTCGTTCACCAAAAATAATTTTAAATTGAGAAATATCATCACTCGCTCTTAAAATATCTGCAGCTGTTTTTAAATTTATAAGCGTTTGCCTTCTTATGTCTTCAAACGTCAAATCAGCTTCTTTCTCATTTGAATTTGGCTTCTTCAAAGTGGCATTGACAATTGTTTTTGATAAACCGTATATATGCTCTATAGTTTCTTCAGTGGAACGCGAATCATCTGTAATTTTGTAAACTAAATCGGCTTCCTTTAAACCTTCAGAAGCCCAATAATACCGAAACCCTAATCCATCAACTAATCGCGCTGCAACAGTTCCAGCTGTATAGGTTTCAGACGCTTCAGAGATTTCATAATAGGGTAATTTTTCCTGTGCATTCATAGTGATGTATATTATGGTAAAAAGACAAAACAGTATATTTTTCATCCTATTAATTTTTTAGTTCGTTTGTATTTGAAATGGGTGAAATCCCGTATTTATCAATTAAATACACCAAACTCGCCATAGTTGCTGCACCCAATTCTAATTCGCGTTTATTTACGGCATCAAACGTATCATTGGCTGCATGATGGTAATCAAAATAGCGTTGCGAATCTGGACGCAAACCAGCACATACATTAGTATCAGTTTTCAAAGGCGCTACATCTGCTCCACTTCCACCTTTTTCAAAATAATGAATTAAATAGGGTTTAAATAAACTTTTCCAGCTTTCTATTTTAGCAAAAACGGCATCGTCACAATCAAACTGAAAACCACGAGGTGTAAAACCGCCAGCATCACTTTCTAATGAAAAAATATGCTTTTCACCTTTTTGCTTGGCAACTTCTGCATATTTTGTAGCTCCACGTAATCCGTTTTCTTCGTTCATAAATAATACAACACGAATGGATCGTTTTGGTTTAATTCCGCTTTCTTTTAGTAAACGCAATACATCCATGGATTGTACGCAACCTGCGCCATCATCATGAGAACCATCGCCTAAATCCCAAGAATCTAAATGGCCACCAACTATAATATATTCATTTGGAAATTGGCTTCCTGTAATTTCGCCAATCAAGTTATAAGATTGTACATCCTGTAATTGCTGACACGTTTGATTAAAAAACAACTTCATATTTTTATCAAGTGCTAACATACCGCTCAATTTTTCAGCATCGTTTGTACTAATGGCTGCAGATGGAATGCGTTGCGAGTTAGGCAAATCGCCATAACTCATACTTCCTGTATGCGGCAAATCGTCCAAGCGCAAATTCATGGAACGCACTATAACACCAACAGCACCTAGCTTTCCAGCTTCCATAGCTCCTGCATAACGCTGATCTACACAACCACCATAAGCTTCAAAGGTTTGTATTAAATCCGCTTGCATAGGTCTGTTGAAAAACACAATTTTTCCAGACACCTTATCTTTACCCAAAGCTTTTAATTCGTCTATACTTTTCACTTCTAAAACTTCGGCTTTTGTACCACCAATTGGTGTTGCTATGGAGCCACCTAAAGCACAAATATTAACCGTTGTAGTTATTCCAGAACTAGATTCTATAAACGCGTATTCTTTATTCCCTCTTACCCATTTTGGCACCATAACCGGTTGTAACCAAACTTTATCTAAACCTAATTTTTCTAATTCTTCTTTAGTATAAGCAACTGCTTTTTCAGCATTAAGCGAACCCGATAATCTACCGCCAATTTGATTAGATAAATAATCTAACCATTCATAACTTTTTCCATTGGTTAAGGATGTAGAATAAATAGTTTTGAGTGTTTCCGCATCTGTTTGAGCAGAAATATTAATGGCTAAAAGAAAAAATAAAATAGGCAGTATATGTTTCATAAATGATGTTTGTGTCGTTAAAAAACTAAAAATAGGTTTTATTTAAAGGTTTATTCTAAAAGGAATCTTAAAATTACTCGTGTTCCAGTTAATTTCTGTATTCATTAATATTAGCTTTTATATCATCGCCCAATTCAGGCTCACGGATATCATCATATTTTTTAAGCGTATCTAAAAGAATTTTGGCTACAATATATCGAGCTGTTGGTTTATCATCAGATGGCACTACAAACCAAGGTGCATGCGGTTTTGTTGTTCTAGAAATTATATCTTGATAACAATCTTGATAATGATTCCAAAGTTTGCGTTCTTCCAAATCACCAGGCGAAAATTTCCAATGCTTATTAGGTTTATCAAGTCTTCTTAATAATCTATCTTTTTGTTCTTCTTTTGAAATATTTAGAAAGAATTTGAAAATAATGGTACCATTTTCAGCAATCGTCTTTTCAAAATTATTGATTTGCTCGAAGCGCTTATCCCAAAATTTATCATCAATATCATTTAATGATAAGACATTTGGTAAATTTTCATTCAATATATATTCTGGATGTACACGTGTTACCAATACGTTTTCATAATGCGTTCTGTTAAATACGCCAAACTTACCACGAGCTGGTAATGCTATATAATGACGCCATAAATAATCATGCTTCAGCTCCAAATCTGTTGGTGTTTTAAAACTGTGCACCACGACACCTCTGGCATTAAGCTCTTTAAAAACTTCACGAATAAGGCTGTCTTTTCCTGCGGTATCCATACCTTGAATACAGATAAGAACCGCATATTTTCCATGTGCATACATAGCATTTTGTATTTTTGCTAAGTCTACACAGACATCTCTGAGTTTTTCTTCAATTTTATCTTTACTTTCCTTTAAGTCAAAGCTTGTTTGAATGTCTTTTAAATTAACCGTTACTGGAACTTTAAAGTTGTCTGGTTTAATAGATTTCATAGAATAGTATTCAAATTGATTTATAAAGATACATAATTATCAAGCGGTTTAATAACAGGTAAATATTTTGGATACGTTTGAAAAAAAAAGTCTGAATACATTCAGACATTTTAAGATTATTTTGAAGCAAACATTTTCACATCATTTTCACTGATTTCTTTTTCACCAAGAATGATTAATCGTTCCACCACATTGCGAAGTTCACGGATATTCCCTGTCCAATCATACTCTTGAAGTTGTTTGATAGCCTTATCAGAAAACGATTTTTTAACCGTTCCATGTTCGATAGATATTTTTTCAGAAAAATAATCGATTAACAACGGAATATCTTCACGCCTGTCATTTAACGATGGCACTTGAATGAGTATAACCGCTAATCTGTGATATAAATCCTCACGAAAACGCCCTTCAGCAATTTCATGTTTTAAATTTTTGTTTGTGGCAGCAATAACGCGAACATCTACTTTTATATCTTTATCGTTACCAACACGCTGAATTTTATTTTCTTGAAGTGCGCGTAAAACTTTGGCTTGCGCAGATAAACTCATATCGCCAATTTCATCCAAAAAGATAGTTCCTCCATTAGCTGTTTCAAATTTTCCAGCACGATCTTTTACTGCACTGGTAAATGCACCTTTTACGTGACCGAATAACTCACTTTCTATTAATTCTGATGGAATTGCAGCACAATTCACTTCAACAAGATTTCCTTTAGAACGTTCGCTTTTTTGATGTAACCAATGTGCAACCAATTCTTTTCCTGTTCCGTTGGGTCCTGTAATTAAAACGCGAGCATCGGTTTGTGCTACTTTTTCAATCATATCCTTAATATGAGAAATAGCAGCACTTTCGCCTATCATTTCATAGTTTTTGCTGACTTTCTTTTTCAGCATTTTATTTTCTACCACTAACACTTTCGTATCTAATGCAATCCTAACCGTGTTTAACAACCTATTTAAATCAGGTGGTTTAGAAATATAATCAAAGGCGCCTAAACGCATGGTATTTACGGCTGTATCTAAATCGCCATGACCTGAAATCATAACAATAGGAATTTCTGGTTTAATTTTCTTTGCAGCTTCTAATACGTCTACACCATCCATTTTTGGCATTTTAATATCACAAAAAACGAGATCAAAATCATCATTTTTTATTTTTTCTAAACCTTCTAAACCATCTTCGGCTTCTTCTACTTGATAGGTATCATTTTCTTCTGAAAGAATTTTAACAAGTACACGCCTAATGGCTGCTTCATCTTCAATGACTAATATTTTTGGCATAACTATTTACTCTTTTTTTCAATAATATGAATATCTCTTTGTGGAAATGGAATAGAAATATTGTTTTCTCTAAATAGTCTATCTATTTCGAAACGAATATCACTTTTTGGAAATTGTGCTTTAAAACTGTCTTTTATGGTAAAAACAACTTTAAAGTTTAATGAACTATCTCCAAAATCCGTAAACAAAACCGTTGTTTCTGCTGTATCTAAAACTTCAGAATGAGAATTAGCCGCCTCCATTAAAAGTTTTTTAACTAACTGAACATCGCTTCCATAAGCTACACCTACGGAAACGCTTTCTCGTGTGGAAACACCATTTTGTGTCCAGTTGTATAAGCTATTGGTAAGGTATAAATGATTGGGAATAACCAATACTTTATTATCAATAGTTACAGCTCTTGTGGTACGCAGTTTAATTTCTTCAACACGACCAACTTTGTCTTCAATTTCAATAATATCACCAACATGTAAACTCTGATCTATAAGAATAAAAACACCTGAAATAATGTCTTGAAAAAGCGTTTGAAGCGCTAAACCAATACCAATTAATAAGGCAGCAGATGCAGCAAAAATAGCAGTTACATTAATGCCAACAGAATCAAAAACAATGAGCATAACCACTAAATAAACCAACCATCTAGCAAATGAAAAAACGGTATTAAATTTAGCTCTATCTGCTAAAGGCAGATGTTTGGTATACAGCCTGCGGACAAAATTTAACACAACTGTTGTTACCACATAAATTATTAATACTAATAATACGAGACCAACGGTTATATCAATCGGGTTTTTATCGCTTCCGAATTGAAATCCTAAATTCAAAAAATCTAAAAAAGACTCCCAAATACTGCTTTCGGTTACTACTTCTTCTATATTTTCTAACTTATTTTGCATCTCAATTTTAATATTTAATCCATTTTAAAATCTCTTTATAACTCGGTTTTTTGCCGTACATTAATATACCAACCCTATAAATTTTTGCAGCAAACCAAACTGTAAACATAAAAGTACCAATTAGAATTACCAATGATACTATTTGTTGCCAAATTGGAACGCCAAACGGAATCCGCATAAGCATGACAACAGGCGATGTAAATGGTATAAACGAGAAAATAGTTGATATCGTGCCATGTGGATCTTCTATTACAGTAAAAAAACCAATATAAACAGCCAAAATTAAAGGCATTAATATAGGAAACAAAAATTGTTGTGTATCCGTTTCATTATCCACGGCTGCACCAATGGCTGCATATAATGAGCTATACAACAAATAGCCACCTATAAAAAATAGTAAAAATGCAATAATTAAATTGGTGAGTGGTAAATTATAAAAAGCGGCTATGCCATTTTGAACCAAATCTGGTATGGCAGCTTCATTTCCTGCTTGAGTTAATAGTTGGCCTGATGGTGATGCTTGCATTAAATCAATACCCAAAATTGCTGAGACAATGGTTAATAATAAACCACCTAAAATAATCCAAATTACAAATTGTGTTACACCTGCTAATGATGTTCCAATAATTTTACCAAGCATTAATTGTAAAGGTTTAACGGACGATATGATGATTTCTATAATTCGACTTGTTTTTTCTTCAATAACACTTCGCATAATCATGTTTCCATAAATAATGATAAACATAAATAATAAATAACCTGCTGCTCCACCAAAAATCAGTTTTACAATACTATCAATTTTTGATGTTTTTTCGCCAGTAAAACTTTCTTGAGCAATTGCAATGTCAACTTTTGATGTTTTTATTTTTTCAATATCTACACCTTGGCTTTCCAATTTTAAATCGGTTAACTGCTTTTCTAATTTGCTTTCTAATGTGCTTATTACGGATATGGATGGTGACTCTTCCGAATAAAACTTAACCCCTTTACTTACTGTATTTAAATCATTAAAATCACCTATATATAGCAACCCATAATTTTCTTGAACTTGAGTTAGTTTTTTAGCATCTTCTAACGAAAGCTGATCCAAAATAAGATATTTCGTGTTTTTGGTGTTTTCGAAAATTGATGCTATTTGTCCAGATTCATCCAAGATTGAAATAGTGCGTTCAGAATTGTTATTTATTTGAGATAAATAAGCCACAACCGCAACTAACCCTATCATAATCATCGGACTTAAAAACGTCATGATTATAAAAGACTTATTTTTTACTTTTGTAAAATACTCGCGTTTTATAATAAGTGGTAAGTGGTTCATAACTAATTATTATTTACGGCTTGAATAAAAATATCGTTCGCGCTTGGAATTAATTCAACAAAATGCGAGACTTCTCCTCTACTGGTTAAAAAACTTAATAGATCATTAGGAGATTGATGTTCAGATAATTTAATATTTCGTTTTAATTCATTCCCTAATGTTTTAAAACTAGTAGGTGTAACAGTAAATTTATCTTGTAATTCTTTAGCTAAAGCAACTTCGTTGGATGTTCGAATGCCAATTTCATACGTATTTGTTTTAAACTGTTTTTTAATATCATGTAATTTACCGTCTAATATTTTATTGGACTGATGAATTAACGCAATATGGTCACACAATTCTTCCACGGATTCCATACGGTGTGTTGAAAAAATAACCGTTGCACCATTATCTCGGAGTCGTAAAATTTCATCTTTAATAACTATGGCATTAATAGGATCAAAACCTGAAAAAGGTTCATCAAAAATCAACAGTTTGGGCTCATGTAAAACAGTTACAATAAACTGTACTTTTTGAGCCATTCCTTTGGAAAGTTCCTGTATTTTCTTGTTCCACCAATCGCCAATATCCAACCTGTCAAACCAATATTTCAGGCGCTTTTTTGCTTCTGTTTTACTTAAACCTTTAAGTTGCGCTAGATATAAAGCCTGTTCACCAACTTTCATAGATTTGTAAAGACCACGTTCTTCTGGCAAGTACCCAATATCTGTAACATGATGGGCTTGTAAGGGTTCATTATCCAACAAAACATGACCAGAATCTGGCATAGTTATTTGATTAATAACCCGAATAAGGGTTGTTTTTCCTGCACCATTAGGACCCAAGAGCCCAAAGATACTTCCTTGTGGCACAGCAATAGAAACATTATTTAAAGCTGTATACTCTCCAAATTTTTTAGAAACGTTGTGAGCCTCTAATAAGTTACCCATATTTGATTGTTACTTAAATGAAATGAATGTAAAGATATTAAATGTAATACTGCTTTCCGAAATTAATAAAAAAGAAATTTACAAGTCATATTAAAAACAAAACCCATCCTAAAACTTACGTTAAAGGATGGGAAAAAATTGCTATGAAAAAGAAAAATTATTACTATGAATCATAGTAATAACCCAAATATAGTAATTTTTCTTAAACAAAAGCAGAAAGACTACAATTAACTTATTTCTTAAACTATAAATCCGCCTTAAAGGCGGATTTATAGTACATAATTTTATTTTTTAAGAAAACATATCTTTTACTTTTTCAAAAAAAGATTTATCGCCTACTTCTGGCTTCGGCTCAAAATGCTCATCATCACGCATGGAATCAAAAAAGTCTTTTTGCTCTTTACTAAGTGTTTTTGGTGTCCAAACATTTACATGAACTAATAAATCACCTTTTCCATAACCATTAATGGATGGAATACCTTTACCACGGAGCCTTAAAATTTTTCCAGATTGCACACCTGCATCAATTTTAATTCTTACTTTTCCAGTTACAGTATCTATTTCTTTTGAAGTTCCTAAAACCGCATCTGGCAAACTAACGTACAAATCGTAGTGTAAATTATCTCCTTCTCGCTGTAGTGATGCATGTGTTTCTTCTTCAATTGCCACTAATAAATCGCCTGAAATTCCATTTCCAGGAGCTTCATTACCTTTTCCAGTAACTTTTAGTTGCATACCTTCAACAACACCTGCCGGAATTTTAATGGATACGGTTTCTTCTTTTACAAGCATACCTTGTGCATCCGCTTCATTTGGCTTTTTATCTATTGTTTGTCCAGCTCCACCACATGTTGTACAAGTTGTGGCTGTTTGCATACGCCCTAATATAGTATTGGTTACACGCATAACTTGTCCAGCTCCATTACAAGTAGAACAGGTTTTATAGGTTGTTCCTGGCGCTTGAACTTTTCGTCTAACTTTAACTTTTTTCTCAACACCATTTGCTATTTCTTCCAGTGTTAATTTTACGCGAATACGCATGTTGGTACCTTTAACGCGACGTTGTCCGCCACCTCCAAAGCCACCACTAAAGCCAGAAAATCCGCCGCCACCTCCAAAGCCACCTCCGAAAATATCGCCAAATTGGCTGAATATGTCATCCATATTCATATTACCACCACTAAAGCCACCAGCGCCATCAAAGGCTTGATGTCCAAATTGGTCGTAACGTGATTTCTTATCTGCGTTACTTAATATTTCGTATGCTTCAGCTGCTTCTTTAAACTTCGTTTCTGCTTCGCTATTATCAGGATTTTTATCTGGATGATATTTTAATGCCATTTTCCGATACGCCTTTTTTATTTCAGCTGCATCTGCATTTTTACCAATCCCTAAAACCTCGTAATAATCTTGTTTTGCCATATTATTGTCCTATTACTACTTTTGGAAATCTAATTATTTTATCACCTAATTTGTACCCTTTTTCTACAACGTCTATAATTTTTCCTTTTAAAGCGTCATTAGGTGCTGGTATTTGTGTAATTGCTTCATGATTATCTGCGTTGAAATGATCACCAGCCTGCAAGTCCATAAGTTCTAGACCTTTATTTTCTAGTGTGTTTTTAAACTTGTTTTTAATAAGTTCTACACCCTTCAATAAATCTTTTTCTTTAGTTTTTGCTATTTCAGTATATGCACGATCAAAATCGTCTAAAACTGGCAATAATGCAACTATAACCTCTTGACTTGCTGTTTTAAATAACTCACTACGCTCTTTGGCAGTCCGTCTTTTATAATTCTCAAATTCAGCAAATAGTCTTAAAAACTTATCTTTCTCTTCTGCTAAAGAGTCTGTTAACTGTTCCTCAACAGTTCGTGAATCTTCAGAAGTTTCTTCTGTATTGTGTATTGTTTGCTCGTCTACCTGCTCATTTGCAGTGTCGTTGTTTTTTTCTTTCTTACTCATCTTGTATCTCTATTTTTAAAATACCTTAAGTGGATGGCAAAAGTACTGCCATTATCCTTAAAATGTCAAAATGTCACTAAAATAATTTAATATTTATTTAAACAAATTTAAATCTGAATCAACTATTTTTGCACCTTAATACTAAAACAAATTAAAACTATGAAAAATCGTTTTTTAACAATCTTAACATTAGCACTGGTAGTAACTTTTGCAAGTTGTAAAGATAAAGCACAAGAAGCTGAAACTACAGAAGCAGAAGCAGCAGCAGAAGTAACTGAAGTTTCTACAAAATATTTAGTGGACACAGAAGCTTCAACCATTATGTGGAAGGGTTTCAAACCAACTGGTTCTCACGTTGGAAATATTAAGATTGAAAGTGGTGTGTTTACTATGAATGGTGACGCTATTGAAAGTGGAAGTTTTTTAATTGATATGGCGTCTATTAACGTAACGGATATTCCTGCTGAAGATGAAGGTAACGCTAAATTAGCTGGTCATTTAAAAAGTCCAGACTTTTTTGACGTTGAAGCTTTTCCAGCATCTGCTTTTGAAGTAACTAGTTTTACTTCTGAAAATGGTAAAATGATGTTATCTGGAAATCTTAAAATGAAAGATGTTGAGAATAACATTTCTATTCCTGTAATGGTTTCTGAAAACAATGATACAATTACAATAACAAGTGAAAGCTTTTCTGTAGATCGTTCTAAATGGAATATCAAATATGGTTCAAAATCATTTTTTGATGATTTAGGTGATAAATTCATCAATGATGATATGGAATTACAAATTAAAATTACTGCTAATAAAGCGTAATTAATTTTTGTAAATAACATTAAAAATCCGCTACAAATTGTAGCGGATTTTTTTATACTTTTTACACAAGTAAATCTTGGAGAGCAGGATTAATATTAACAAACTGGAACTGAAAACCAGCTTCTTCTATTTTTTTACTACTCACACGTTGACTTTCAAACAACAATATATGCATGTCGCCTAATATCAACTTCATGAAGGATTTTGGGATATTGGGCAAAAAAAGAGGTTTATTTAAAACACTAGCAACCGCTTTTGTTAATTCGGAATTTGTAACAGGGTTTGGGGCAACACCATTGGTAATGCCCTCAATTTTATTATTTAACACATACATAAAAATGCTTGCCAAATCTGCAATATGAATCCATGATTGCCATTGATTACCACTTCCAAAAGCAGCACCAGCACCAAACTTAACAGGTTTAACTATTTGTGGTAATGCACCTTCTTCCCTATCTAAAACCAAACCGATACGAACTTTCGATACCAAAACATCCAGCTCCACAAATGTGTCTGTCATGTCTTCCCATTTATCAACAACCTGCCCCAAAAAACTAGCGGAAATGGCAGTCGTTTCTTCATCATAATAATTAGTTAATGAGTCGGGATAAATACCAATAGCACTTGCGGAAATAACGTGTTTAACAACGTGATTTTCTTTTGTTAATGTGTCTTTAATTAAGCGAAGCGTATCCAACCTACTATTTAAGATAACATTTTTATAAGCTGCTGTCCAGCGGTTTGAAATAGACGCACCCGCTAAATTGATAATAACTTCTACACCATCTAAACATGCTATATCTATTTCTTTTTTGGTCGGATTCCAATAAAATCCTTTGAAGTTATCTTGCTGTTTAATTTTTTCTTTGGAAGTCGTTAGATAATGCACCGTCATGTTTTGTTTATGACATTCCGCAACTATTGCTTTACCAACTAAACCAGTAGCTCCCGTAATTAAAACCTTCATAAATAATTTTTATATAAAGATACACATTAGCCTACGTAATTGAATTGTTTTTAAAGAAGGTTTAACAGATTTCTTGAAAGTTTACGCACATGAAAAGTAAGTTTTCTAAACTATGAGATTTACTTATAGAAAAAAGGGTTTACAATTAAAAAAAATGAACCTAAAAATATTATAATTTAGTGGCTCTTAACATTTCACGTTTGCCAGGAGGTCCAGGAAGTCGTTCAACTATAAAACCAGCTGCTTGCATGGCACGACGCACACTGCCTTTTGCAGCATAGGTAACCAAAACACCGTTAGGCTTTAATGCATTAAACATTTTTTGAAAAATTGCTTCCGTCCACAATTCTGGTTGAACACGAGCTCCAAAAGCATCAAAATAAATAAGATGAAACTCATTTAAATTGTTAATATCCTGAAATTTCTTCTCTTGTTTTGTTAATTTAAAGAAGTCTGAAATAGGTGTTTTTATTTCCCAAGAAGCCGTATGAATGGCTTTAAATTGATTAGCAACTAAATCAGCTCCCAATAGTTCAGCGTAGTTTAATTGGCTAATTTCAGAAGGCAAAACAGGATAGGCTTCCACTCCAACATAGTTAATATGAATCTGTTCTTTTTCAGCTTTTAATAATGTAATAATGGCATTTAATCCAGTTCCAAAACCGATTTCTAGTATCGATAATTTTTTTAGATTTAAATTGGCAATAACAAGATCAAAACCTGTTTTTATAAACACATGATTTGCTTCTTGAATGGCACCATGAACGGAATGGTATTGCTCATTCCAATCTTCAATCTGGATGGTTTTAGAACCATCGGCTGTGGTTATTATATGGCGTTTCAAGACTATTTAATTAATAGCTTTTTAATACGCGGAATTGGCCCAGTACATTCTGTTTGGTGGCAAGAAATACATACATTTACCACATTATTAAACCTATCAGTTTCTGACATATCTGAATCTGGATTATACAATTCTTTTTCAGCCTGAATAAACAGCCTTGAAAAACTCTCAAAAGTTTGATTCCGTTTTTTAAAGTCAGAAAGTTCGGCTGTATGAATTTTCAAAAAGTCTAATGGAAATTCTTGAATACCCTTTCCTGAAACAATTGCATGTTTAACATTTAAGTTATAAGCATACATTTGATTCATAAGATTTGCCATTTCTGACGGCTCATACATATCATAAACAATTTCCTGTTTTTCTAATTTTTCAGGAATTGCTTTTTGGTCTTCGTTATTGCAACTGGCAAGTAAAAAAAGAATACTGATACCGCTTAAAAATAGTTTCATTATTCTTCAATTAACAATACACCATCTGCTTCAAATGATAAGGTACGTTTTGGTTCAGTAATGGCAGCAATTTCTTCTTCAGTTTTACCAGCGTCTTCTGCATAATGACGTTGTTCATCAACAGAGACTTCCGTTACATACGCTTTACCATTTATTATAACATCTTTATCTGCAATATTTTTAGGCATAAAAAAACCGTAGTCTTTAAATTTAACCATCACTTCTTGATCGTTATCTAACCCTAAACGCATCCAACATCCTTTTGCCTGGCAAACGCTATTTACTTTTGCCAATACTTTAGTTTGTAAGGTGTCACCAGCTTTCATGGTTTGATATTTTTCACTAATCTCTGACGAACTCAAGGCGTTTTCTGCTTGTATTTCATCACCAAAAGACGCATAAGCAATCTCCTTAACCTCTGTTTCTACAACTGTTGTTGTTTGTTCATTATTCTTACAAGAAACAGCTACAAACACCAAGCATACTGCAATAATTATATTTTTCATTATTGTTTTTTTTATAGATTTAAAGGTCAAATATACGTTTTTTTTAAGTTAATTTTAAGTTTTTTATACGGCTAAAATTGAGTAATTTTGCAGAACCAAAATATGAAGATAAAATGACGGATCAAAAATATAGCGAAATCGATATAGTGCGTATAGAAAAAACTAAAATCAATGATGTTGATTTTGACAATATTGATTTTGGTCGCAAGTTTACAGATCATATGTTTTACTGTGATTTTGTAGATGGTGCTTGGCAACAGCCTAAAATAGTTCCATATCAACCCATGACTATCGAGCCTTCTGCCAGAGTTTTCCATTATGGACAAGCTGTTTTTGAAGGCATGAAAGCTTATAAAGATGATAACGGAAATGCTTTTTTGTTCCGTCCGGAGGATAACCATAAACGCATAAATATATCAGCTGCACGATTAGCTATACCTGAATTTCCTAAAGACTATTTCATGAAAGGTTTAACCACTTTAATGGAAATGGATAAAGATTGGATTAAACCTGGTCTTGGAAACTCATTATATGTTAGACCATTTGTTTTTGCTTTTGAGCCAGCTATTTCTGCTGCTCCAGCTCAAGCGTATCGTTTTATGATTATTTGTTCGCCAGCAAAAGCTTATTACACAAATAAAGTACGTGTTTTATTTGCTGAAAAATATAGCCGTTCTGCAGATGGCGGTGTAGGTTTTGCTAAAGCTGCCGGAAATTATGCTGCGCAATTTTATCCAACAAGTTTAGCGCAAAAGAAAGGCTATCAGCAAATTATTTGGACCGATGCTAGTACGCATGAATATCTAGAAGAAGCTGGTACTATGAATATCTTTTTTAGAATTAATGATACTTTAGTAACAGCGCCAATAAGCGATCGTATTTTGGATGGTATTACTAGAAAAAGTATCATTCAATTGGCGGAAGATAATAATGTTCCGGTAGACGTTAGACGCGTTACTGTTAGCGAAATTAAAGAGGCGGCTAGAAATGGTAGTTTAAAAGAAATTTTTGGAACAGGAACCGCAGCTGTTATAAGTCCGATTTCAGCCTTTGAACATGCTGAAGAAGTATTTGAATTACCAGATATGGAAGATGCCTATGCTACAAAATTTAAAAAGAAATTAATGGACATTCAACATAACCTATCTGAAGACAAACATGGATGGCGTTTTGAGGTTTAATAACCAATTAAATACACTATTAAAAATCCCCATTTCTGGGGATTTTTTTTATGATCAAAGTTCCTGTAAATTTAGAAAACCATTAATCTATAAATTATAATTCAAAAATATGACACAACGCAATTAAACCATAAAATTCTAAAAATCATGATTTTAATTTTAAACAAATAATTATATGTACTCAATTTGAGTATCCAGCTGATTCTTATATTCATATATCATTACCTGAAACCGATGTAAAAGCTAGTATGACAATTTATGATATGCTAGGAAAAAGAATTTATCAGTCACAAATAAGCAACTCGAATACTAAAGTTGATATATCTGATTTCCAAAGTGGAATTTATTTGATGCATTTTAAAATTGGTGACAAAACACTGATTAAAAAACTGATTAAAAAATAAATATTATTAATATAGATTTTTCTCAAAAAACCTCCTGTAAAATGGAGGTTTTTTTTATTCGTGCTCTAAAATCGTTTTAATATTAGGCTTAAAATAATTTGGACCTTTTAATACTTTGCCATCTTCTCTATAGATAGGTTCACCATCTTCTCCTAACTTACTCATGTTGCTTCTTTGAATTTCGTTAAAAACGTCTTCAATTTTATGCTGTAATCCATGTTCAATAATGGTTCCACATAAAATATAAAGCATATCTCCTAAAGCATCAGCTACCTCTACCAAATCATTATTAGTTACTGCTTCTAAATACTCCTCGTTTTCTTCACGCATAAGTTTATAACGTAACATATTTTTATCTGTACCTAAATCGGCTAAAGGTGTTTCACGATGACCAATTTTAAATGCAGTGTGAAATGCTTTTACGGCTTCTATTTTATTTTTCATGAGATTATATTTTCATTTCCACTTAAGCGAAAATTTTGATTTAATGCCTAAAATTAAGGATATGTTTTATAAAAATGAATAGCTATTTTTTAAATTTTTTAAGAATTGATTGTTCATCTAAACTTTATCATAGAAATATGATGATGTATTTCATTTTTTTAGTAATTCCATAAAGCATTTCATTAAAAAATAGAACATCTGATTTAAAAGCCATTTCCAGAATAATTCATTTGAATTAAAATTTAGGAATGGGTTAGTTTTATTAAATTTGCAAAAAAACAGGCAATGTTTAGTACAGGACAATTAGTATTCGGTGGCTTATTTGCAGTCGCTTTTATTTTAGTTTTAATTTACACCTACAGGCGCGACCTAGCACTTCATAGAAAACACTATAAAGGTACATTCTGGGTTCTTGTTGCATTTATTTGCTTTATAATGTTTATTGTTTCTATTAAATGGTTGTTTCAGTAAAATACTAGTTGTAATTCCCAAACGTCTATTTTAAACTTAAACAACCTAAACAAAAACAATTACGATTTGTCATTTTACAATGACTTCTAACATATTGTTTTTGAAAAAGAAATAAATAATTGCTTCCATTACCTCTTTCTCTTACAAAAGCCACATAACAACCAATCAATAATCAGTTTTAATTTCATTTGCAATGTTGTTTTTGTCATTCAAAAAAGCAACATTATTTATTAACGCATAAAATTGTTTATCTTTGATTAATAACCAAGTTGCACATGAAAACAATTAAGTATTTACTGTTTCTTTTGCTCATAATAATTATTGGAGCCTCTATATATATAGCTGTGCAGCCTAATGATTTTACAGTTACTCGTACACGAACAATTGCAGCACCTTCTCAAGTTATCTATAACCATGTAGTCGATTTAAATAAATGGGAATCTTGGTCGCCTTTGTTTGAAAACCCTTCGGAAACAAAAATTGTTATAACCGATTCCACATTAGGCTCAGGCGGTGCTTTAAGTTGGGAAGAAAATGATAAAATAGGCAACCTAAAAACTTTAGAAACTATTCCGTTTCAATCTATTGATCAAGAAAGACAGTTTGCAAACATGTCACCAGTTCAAGTTCATTGGGAATTTAAACAGAATAGTGCTTCTGAAACAGAAGTGACTTGTAGTATAACTTCAGTTAGTTTATCTTTTTATGAAAAAGGATATGCGCTTCTAAATGGCGGTCATGAAAAAATTTGGAGCCCCGATTTAGAGCGTGGATTAGAAAAATTAGAAACGATAGTTATTGCTGCTATGGCAGTATATTCAATAAAAGTAGACGGTATTGCGCAACATGGTGGTGGATATTATATTTACAGTACCACATCTAGCAAAATATCAGATTTACAAACAACCATTTATAAAATAATGCCGCGTGTTAAAAGCTATGCACTAAAAAATAATGTTGCTATGGCTGGAGCTCCCTATATAAATTATCATAAATGGGACGAAGCTAATAATGCCGTATTATTTTCATGTTGCATACCTACAACCACAGAAGTAACTACAACAAAAAGCGATATATTAACAGGTTATTTTGAACCTTTTAAAGCAGTAAAAACAACGCTTAAAGGAAATTACACCAATCTGAAAGAAGCTTGGAATACGACCAATAAATATATTGGACAATACAATTTAGAAGCTACTGAAACTGGACCTATGTTGGAGGTTTATTTAACAGAACCTAGTAATAAACCAAATCCAGCTAACTGGATTACTGAAATTTACAAAGCAATAAAGTAGAACTATGAAACAAATTTTGTTAGTTTTTGTTGGTGGTGGTTTTGGAAGTGCATTACGTTTTATAGTTGGCAGGTTTTTTAATAATCCGGAATCTGGCATTCCTTATGGGACTTTTATCTCCAACATTTTAGGGAGTCTTATTATTGGTGTAAT
Organism: Flavobacteriaceae bacterium UBA5079; assembly: GCA_002414705.1. Taxonomy (GTDB): domain Bacteria; phylum Bacteroidota; class Bacteroidia; order Flavobacteriales; family Flavobacteriaceae; genus Algorimicrobium. The sequence goes on along the minus strand of DIAL01000035.1, from coordinate 10,816 downwards.
TTTAGGTTTAGCTGCTAAAAACAATTCGTTATCAGAAAACCATATTGCTTTATTAGCAACAGGATTTTGTGGCGGATTTACAACCTTTTCGGCCTTCGCCTACGAAAATCATGTGTTTTTAAAATCTGGTGATTTCATGAGTTTTGCCATGTATACCATTGCTAGTTTTGCATTAGGATTTCTAGCAGTTTTCTTGGGAATTTTTCTAGTGAAATAAAAATAACGTTTTAAAATTTGAAACTTCAAAACCAACAAATCATTATTTTTTCTTATTTCATTCAGACGAATAGTATAAAAACCAGCATGTCTTAAATTTTTGGACGAAAAAAATATACGACATTTTACGTATGTTTTGGCTTGTAAATAATTAGGATTTTTGAACCATTAATCAATATAACCTAATTATCATGAAAAAACTTATTTTAGGTATTGCCTTACTTGTAGTAAGCTTTACAAATGCACAAAACACATTAATTGTAGATCGAAATGTATTTATAGACGATTCGCCTTCACATGTCTACACAACTTTTGCTTCAGCAATAGCTGGAGCATCCAATGGCGACACAATCCTTATTCAGCCGTCAAGTGGTTCATATGGTGTTATGACAATAAACAAATCTGTAACTGTTTTAGGTATGGGTCATGCACCAGAACTAAATAATGGAGAAGCTTCAACTACTGGAAATATAACAATTACCGCTAGTAACGTAAAAATTGCAGGTTTGGACATCAATGGTACTGTTTCTCCGTCAAGCAATGTTACAAACTTATTAGTTGAAGATTGTTGGATAGCTTCAGGTGCTTATGCATCATCAACTGGAAATGCTAACATTACATACAGAGGGAACGTTATTAGAAATCTTATTGTTTTGAGTTCAAATCCTTTAAATAGTACTAACATAACCATTACTAATAATCTGATTCAAAATATAGGGTCTAACGCCTTTCAATATTTTAATGATACAACCATATTTAATAATAACATCATTATTTCAGACCAAGCTCTTGTAGGCTATGTTATTTTCTTTAGTCCTACCAATTTAGTATGTCAAAACAATATTTGGTTATTTACAAATAACGCTTTAAATGTGGTTGATCAAAATGGAGGAAACCCAATTATCCACAATAACTCTTTAACTTATCATTATGGAACACCAACCATTACAGCATTAAATGGAACTGGGAATTTAGACAACCAAAATCCATTTTTCGCAAACATTCCAGCTAATAATCCATATTGGGCAGTTGAAAATAACTATAATTTAGGTAACAGTTCTGCTGGAAACAATGCAGGAACAGATGGTAACGATGTAGGTATTTACAATGGCTTTTATGATTTTGATATGAGAGGCTATCCAACTGAGCTACCGTATTTAACCGCCATGAGTATTCTTAATAACATGGTTCCTGCTGGCTCAACTTTAAATGTGAATTTAAAAGCAAATGCTAATAAAACTAACTAAAACACCCAAAATTATGAAAGCTTTATATACCTTTTTAATAGGCTGCTTTTGTGTTGGTGTATCGTTAGCGCAATCGGATATTGCCAGTATGGAATATTTCTTTGATACCGATCCTGGTATTGGAAATGGCATACTTGTAGACATAGATCCAGATGAAGAATTGTTAGATCAAAACTTTAACATTCCAACAAGGGGTTTAGCTATCGGAACACATCGGTTATTTATGAGAGTTGTAAATGTAGATGGTTCATCTAGCATGTATGCTTATAAAACTTTCAGAATATCAGATGTTCCAAATATAAACACAGTTAATATTACTAGCGCAGAATATTTCTTTAACACAGACCCTGGAATTGGAAATGGAATAACTATTAATAGTGTTAATGCGGATGTTTTAAATAGAAATCTTAATATTGGAACTGGAGCATTACCAGTAGGAACACATAGATTATTTTTACGCGTAAGAAATGATAATGATGAATGGAGCATGTATACATACAAAACATTCCGAAAATCAGATGTACCTGTTACTAATACTGCCGATATTGTGGAAGCAGAATACTTTTTCGATACTGATCCTGGTTTAGGAAACGGGACGAGTATTGATGTGGTTGATGTAGCTTCATTAGATGAAAATTTCAGTATTCCAACTTTAGGATTATCTATTGGAACACATCGGATGTTTATTCGTGTTAAAAACAACGATAATCGTTGGAGCTTGTATGCGAATAAAACTTTTAGAGTTTCTGATATTCCAGACACCAATACCAGTGATATTGTTGAAGCTGAATACTTTTATGATACCGATCCTGGAATAGGAAGTGGCGTAAATGTTGATGTCAATGATGTGGCTTCTTTAAATGAAGATTTAATTATTCCAACATCCAGCTTAACAATAGGCACACACCGTTTATTTATGCGTGTAAAAAACAGTGCAAATCGCTGGAGTTTTTATGATACAAAAACATTTAGAGTGTCGGACATTCCTGAAACTAATTCAGCGTCCATTGTAGCCGCCGAATATTATATAGATGTGGATCCTGGAGTTGGTTTAGCAACTGCAGTATCTGTTTCAGGTGATGTATTGGATGAAAACTTTACCGTACCAACTACAACAGGTTTAGCGCAAGGCGATCATTATTTGCACATTCGCGTTCAAAATGCTGATGGAACATGGTCTCTATATGATAGAGATTTCTTTGAAGTTGAAGGCACTTTAGGTACAAACTCTGAATTACTTTCAGAAATAAAGATATACCCAAATCCAGCAACAGATTATGTGTATATTAAAACACCAAATAGCATTCAAATAAAATCAGTTATGTTAATTGATATGAATGGAAAAGTGGCCAAACAAATACAGAATCATCTTGAAAAAATAGAGATTTCTAACTTGCAACAAGGTGTGTATTTACTTCAAATAACGACAGAAACAGGAAGTATATCCAAACGTATTATTAAAAATTAAGTTTAAATTAGTAGTACCATAAAGCGTCTAGCAAAATTGTTAGGCGCTTTATTTTTTACTAAAAGCCATTACTCCTGCTTGAACCTTAATATCTAAATAATTAGTTCTAGGAACAATAGGACAGGAATACTTTTCATTATATGCACAATACGGATTATAAGCTTTATTAAAATCAATGATTAAAGTATCTCCTTCCGGAATACGTAAGTCCAAATAACGTCCACCACCATAAGTTGTCTCGCCGTTTGTATTATCCATAAACGGTAAAAACAAATAATCTTCAAATCCAGCTTTAGCCATTAAATCTTGACCTTGATAAACTGCTAATTCAAACGTTTTTCCTAGAAATTCAAATGTTACAATACCATAAACGCGCTCATTAGAAACACGGTCTGTTGTGGTTTGCATTAAAAACCAATCGGAATCAGGTGTACGTTTTAATGTAGCTTTCACTATTGCAGAAGAATCTGCAGGGAAGAAATCCAATGTTTTAAAATTCTTACGGTCTTTTGCTTTTAATGGCGATTTACTGGCATCTTTAAAATCGGCATTTTGCTCGCGCTGCCAATCTGTTTCACCCAATAAAGGTTCTTTATTTTGACCGCAACTTGTTAAAGCAATAAGAAACAGGAAACTACATATAAATTTCATAAGAATTATTTATTTTGAATTCAAAAGTACAACTTATTCATATTTTGTTTAGATTTGATAATCTATTTAACATAGAATCATGCAAAAAAGAGTCACTATTTACAGAAAACCTTGTATTTCATCCTTGATGAGTTGGACGCTATATGTATGTGAATAATTTTAAATTACCATAACCATTATATGAAAGTCCGACCATTGCGTCGGATTTTTTAGTTTATAAATCTATTACTATTAACATGAAAAAACTTTACAACAGCTACATAAATACCTTTCGTGGTCTGTCTCCAGAAATTTGGTGGCTGGCATTGATTACCTTAATCAATCGTGCTGGTACTATGGTCATTCCGTTTTTGTCATTATATCTTACAACAGATTTAAAATTGTCATTTGCACAAGTTGGTTGGGTTATGTCTGCTTTCGGGTTAGGTTCTGTTTGTGGATCATGGCTTGGTGGTAAACTAACGGATAAAATTGGCTATTATAAAGTAATGGTGAGAAGTTTACTTTCAACAGGAATTCTTTTTATTGGACTGCAATTTTTACACACATTTGCTAGTATTTGTTTGGGTATATTTCTAGTTATGGTAGTAGCTGATATGTTTCGTCCAGCTATGTTTGTAGCGTTGAGTGCTTACAGTAAAACGGAAAATAAAACACGTTCTGTAACACTTATACGCCTAGCCATAAACCTGGGATTTTCAGCAGGTCCTGCTATTGGTGGATTAATTATTACAACTATGAGTTATGCTGGCCTTTTTTGGGTAGATGGTATTACGTGTATTTTAGCAACTATTTTACTAGTAAATGTATTAAATCCTAAAAAGGCAAAAACACAAGACAGCATCATTAATAACAATCCGCAATCAGCTTATAAAGACAAAGCCTTCTGGATTTTTCTGGCTGCTATGACCATGTTTGGAATTGTGTTTTTACAGTATTTTTCAACCATGCCTCTTTATTATAAGGATGTGCATAACTTAACAGAATTAGAAATTGGAATTCTTTTGGGTCTTAATGGTGCCTTTATTTTTATATTAGAAATGCCACTTATTAAATGGTTGGAAAACACACGCTACAGCAAACCTACGCTCATGGTTTTTGGTGCCATATTAGTTGGAATCAGTTTCATTGTTTTGAATGTGACACCTTGGATTGGTATTTTACTAATAGGTATGCTGTTTATGACTGTGGGCGAAATGATAACATTCCCATTTTCGAATGCCTTTGCTATGGAACGTGCCAAAAAAGGAAATCAAGGCGAATATATGGCGCTTTATAGTATTGCTTTTTCCATAGCGCATATTTTTGGACATAATGCTGGAATGCAACTAGCCGATAGTATTGGTTTTGAAAACACCTGGTATATTATGACGCTTTTGGCTGTGATTTGTATGGCATTAATATGGTTATTAATGAGATATCTAAAGAAAACAGAAGCTTGATAAATAAATTAAAAGCCTTTCTAGTAATTAACCATAAAATATAATAACTACTTTAAAGGCTTTACAGCATTATGTTTTACCACATGCGATAAGATAATCTGTGTTTTAGTTTCTCCATAAACAATAAGTTGGTCTATAAAAGCTTCCAAATGTTTCTGGTTCTTTAAAACGACTTCCATAACTATGTTCTCATTGCCCGTAATTCGGTAGCAATTAATAACCTCATCATAGGTTTTTACTTTGTCTAAAAAGGGTTTCAACATGCCCATAAAAGCCCGAATAGTAATTAATGCTTTTAACTGATATCCGGCTTCAAAAGGAGAAACCGTTGTATGATAATGCTGAATAATGCCCGCGTCTTCCATTTTTTTAATCCGCTCGGAAACCGCTGGCGAACTGATGCCAACTTGCCTACCAATTTCGGCATTAGACATGCGTGCATTTTTTTGCAAACACGTTAATATTTTCCAATTTAAGCTATCAATACTCATATTAAAGTAAATACATGTTAATAAGTTAATTATTAAATCAAATATACAATTTTACTTTAATATCGAAAGACGAATAAGCAAACTTGTCGCTATTTTTGATTAAATTGCTAGTATATCATGATTACCCATATCTCTTCAAGTTTATTCCACTCGCCTCTATATCAAAAGGCTATGGATATTATTACACTATCGCGAAGCATTTCAACATATTTAAGTCAAGACCTATCTGGCTTACAACCTGATGGTTCGGAAAATGCGTTTATTTATTTTTCGGGAGATATTGTTCAGCAATCCGTTTCATTAGCACCAGAAATAGCAAAAGCCGAAGAAGCACGGTATTCAGAAAATAAATACAAGCACATTGCGTCTGTAAAACGATTGACTTATTTGTTAAATAAAAACATCAAACGTTTAGAAAATTGTAACAGTAATGGCAAAGATTATTTACCGCTATTACGTTCCGAATTTAAAAAATTCAAACAACTTCAGCATACTTGGACATTAACGTTATAAGTTATTTATCCGTTAACAATAAACGAATTACTCATCATACTATCCTGAAGACTTTTTAGTTTTGGCGACATCTTTTCAGCCATAATAACATATTGGCATTTTTTTAGACTTTCAGTAACACGCAACACATCATTCTGATAATTGTTTCGCATTAAAAATTCGGCATCTTCCATGATAAACAATTGTAATTGCCCTAAATGAATTCCATTTAGAAAATACAGTTTGTTTAATCGTTTTGGTGTAACAATTATAATATCCACTCCGAAATATATTTCTTCCTTTTGCTTTTCCAAATCATATTCATCATAGGCGCAATAAATACGTAAATCCGTTTCGTTTGTAAACTGTTCAAACTGTTCTTTTAAATGCAACGCTGCCTCTTTATCCTTAACCATTACTAAAGCGCGAGGCGAATCTTCAAAAGCTTCTGCTTTTAATTTATGAACCGTAGCTAAAATAAAAGCCGTTGTTTTCCCGGCACCTTCTGGCGCTATTCCATACACATCCATGCCGCCTTTTAATTTTGGCAAAATAGCTTTTTGAAATGGTAATGGCACTTCCATATGTTGAGCTTGTAAAGCTTCTTTAATGATGGGATGGAATTTTTTAAAGGACATAAATACGTAAGGCGTTTAATTCAAATTTAAGATTCAACAAACTTACAATATTAAAGTGAACTAGATTCTGATAAAGAAACATTGAAAAAAATAAGAGCTCTAATTAAAGAGCCCTTGACAATATTATGCTTAATTTATATCTGTTTTATGAAGTGTATTGGAATAGGATTTACATATTTCGTCTATACTGACCTCCTACTTCAAATAAAGCAGATGTAATTTCTCCTAAACTACACACTTTACAAACATCCATTAAGGCCTCAAAAATATTCTCATTATGAATGGCTCTATTTTGAAGGTCTTTTAATAAATCTGCTGTACTATTGGCTTCATGCAGGTTTTTAAGTGTTGTAATCTGATTTTGCTTTTCAGCTTCGGTTGCACGAATAACTTCAGCAGGTTGAACGGTTGGAGAACCTTGTGAACTTAAAAACGTATTCACACCAATAATTGGGAATTCACCATTATGTTTCAAGGTTTCGTAATACAAACTTTCTTCTTGTATTTTACTACGTTGGTACATGGTTTCCATTGCACCTAATACACCACCACGTTCCGTAATTCTATCAAATTCTAATAATACCGCTTCTTCAACTAAATCGGTTAATTCTTCTATAATAAATGAGCCCTGAATTGGATTTTCATTCTTAGCTAAACCTAATTCTTTATTAATAATTAATTGGATTGCCATAGCACGACGTACTGATTCTTCAGTAGGCGTTGTAATAGCCTCATCATACGCATTTGTGTGTAAGGAATTACAGTTATCATAAATAGCATATAAGGCTTGAAGCGTGGTACGAATATCATTAAAATCAATTTCCTGCGCATGTAAACTACGTCCAGATGTTTGAATATGATATTTCAGCATTTGCGCTCTGGCATTGGCACCATACTTATTTTTCATGGCTTTTGCCCAAATTTTACGAGCCACACGACCTATTACAGCATATTCTGGATCAATTCCATTAGAGAAAAAGAACGATAAGTTTGGACCAAATTTATTGATATCCATGCCGCGACTTAAGTAATATTCCACATACGTGAAACCATTAGATAAAGTCAGGGCTAATTGTGTAATTGGGTTGGCGCCTGCTTCCGCAATATGGTAGCCTGAAATAGAAACCGAATAGAAATTACGCACATTATTCTCAATAAAGTATTCCTGTACATCTCCCATTAATCGCAAGGCAAATTCTGTAGAGAAGATACAGGTATTTTGTGCTTGATCTTCTTTCAATATATCTGCTTGAACGGTTCCACGAACTTGCGCTATGGTGTTCTTTTTAATGTCGGCATAGACATTAGCTGGCAATACTTGATCGCCTGTTACACCCAATAGCATAAGACCTAAACCGTTATTGCTTTCTGAAAAATCACCATGATATTGTGGCCGTACTTTACCTTTATAAAGTTTTGCTATTTTAGCTTCAACCTCTTTTTCAAGGCCATTTTCTTGAAT
>DIAL01000035.1:2318-2647 GCA_002414705.1 Flavobacteriaceae bacterium UBA5079 | reverse complement strand
ATATATTTCACATTGCTGATCAATAGCTGCATTCATGAAGAATCCTAATAACATAGGAGCTGGACCATTAATGGTCATACTAACCGATGTCATGACGTTTGCTAAATCGAAACCAGAATAGAGTTTCTTCGCATCATCTAAACAACAGATTGATACACCTGCATTTCCAATTTTCCCATAAATATCAGGACGTAAATCAGGATCATTTCCGTAAAGGGTTACAGAATCAAAAGCGGTTGATAAACGTTTAGCTGGTAAACCTGCACTTACGTAATGGAAACGTCTGTTGGTACGTTCTGGTCCACCTTCACCTGCAAACATACGTGCTG
>DIAL01000035.1:0-2224 GCA_002414705.1 Flavobacteriaceae bacterium UBA5079 | reverse complement strand
TCACCTGTACGTTTGAATGGATATAAACCAGCTGTGTATGGAAATTCTCCAGGTACATTTTCTTGTAAACACCATCGTAAAATATCTCCCCAAGCTTGATACTTTGGCAAGGCCACTTTTGGTATTTGTGTGTGTGATAAGGACTCGGTATGCGTTTCTATTTTTATTTCTTTATCCCGAACTTTAAAGGAATAGATGGGGTTTTTATATTTATTGACTTTGTCATCCCAACCAGTAATGACTTCCCAGTTATAAGGATCTAGGTTTAGTTTAACACGGTCAAATTCACCAACTAAAAGCTTGACAAAGTCTTTGTTTTCCTTCGATTCAATTGAAGCAGAATCAATACCTGCTTTATCTAATTCTGGTATCTTACCAACAACAGATTCTAGAGTCTTATATATCCCATATAATTTTTGAGCCACTTCAACTTGCTCATCTGCCGTTTTATCATAAGCACGATTACTTTCAGCAATTTCTGATAGGTAACGCGTTCTTGATGGTGGAATAACAAAAATCTTCTCGCTCATTTCATCTGAAATGTGGAAAGTAGATTGTAATTCAGAATCTGCTTTTTCAACTAATTTATCCATGATGGCTTTGTAAAGCGTGTTCATGCCTGGATCGTTAAATTGAGAGGCAATTGTTCCGTAAACCGGTAACTCATCCTGGGGTGTATCCCACAAATGATTGTTACGCATGTATTGTTTTTTCACATCACGAAGCGCATCTAAAGAACCACGTTTATCAAACTTATTGATAGCCACTAAATCGGCAAAATCCAGCATATCAATTTTTTCTAATTGAGTTGCTGCACCAAATTCAGGCGTCATTACATATAAAGACACATCTGAATGCTCAATAATTTCTGTATCCGATTGACCAATTCCTGATGTTTCTAAAATAATTAAATCATATTCTGCAGCTTTTAAAACCTGCACAGCCTCATGTACATATTTGGATAAGGCTAAATTAGATTGTCGCGTTGCCAAACTTCGCATATAAACACGTGAGTTATTTATGGCATTCATACGAATTCTATCACCTAAAAGTGCGCCTCCTGTTTTTCGTTTAGAGGGATCTACAGACACCAAACCAACTGTTTTTTCAGGAAAATCGATTAAAAAACGTCTAACCAACTCATCCACTAAGGATGATTTACCTGCACCACCAGTTCCCGTAATTCCTAAAACGGAACAAGCCTCTTTTCCCGTTTTCTCCAAAGGAGAAAAGCTTTTCTCGAATTCATCATGATTATTTTCTGCAAAAGAAATCAAACGTGCTATCGTGTTCACATCTTTATCTTTTAAGGATGCTGCAATTCCCTTCCCTTTGGGAAGGGTTAGGGATGGGCTTGGAAAATCAGATTGTTCCACCAAATCATTAATCATACCCTGTAAACCCATTTCACGACCATCATCTGGCGAGTAAATTCGGGTAATACCATAATCCATTAATTCTTTAATTTCAGAAGGTAAAATAACACCACCTCCACCACCGAAGATTTTAATATGATTGGCACCTTTTTCAGTTAACAAATCATACATGTATTTAAAATACTCATTGTGTCCGCCTTGGTAGGATGTCAAACAAATAGCATTCGCATCTTCCTGAATAGCTGTATTTACAACCTCTTCAACACTTCTGTCATGTCCAAGATGAATGACCTCAACACCTGTGGCTTGGATAATACGACGCATGATATTAATGGAGGCGTCATGACCATCAAAAAGGGATGCGGCTGTTACAATTCGGACTTTATACTTTGGATTATATGGTACAATATTTTTCATTCGGTTTATTCATGTTTTTTAAGCATGGCAAATTTAAGGAATATTACTGTATTAATTTAAAGATGATACATGAGATGCCTATTAAACATACTTTTTGATATGAGATCATTAAAAAATGATTTGATTTTCAGATTTATATTAGAAATATGACCTAAAAACCGATTTTAAATGACTCTAACTTTTAAAATGATATCCCTATTGAATAATTATCTTTGTTAAAATAGAATTAAAAAAACATGATAAAACGTTTAATTTCCCTTATCCTCATTTTAAACCTCACAGCTTGTGCTGAATTTCAACAAGTAGTAGATAATTTACCCGAAAATACGCTAGGTATTTCCAATACCGATATTGCCAACGGATTACGCCAAGCATTAAATCAAGGGATTGATAAGCAAGTCAGCACGCTTATGAAGCAGGATGGCTTTTAT
>DIAL01000142.1 GCA_002414705.1 Flavobacteriaceae bacterium UBA5079 | reverse complement strand
CTCTGAAGCACCTTCACCATAAAGTTTATCTATCTCTGCATCAGTAGATGGTTCTACAATATTTTTTTCTACTTCTTGGACAACTGCTGTTGCGGTAGCACTTCCTCCTACTGCTATTGTATTTTGTGGTTTTATAGTTTTAGAGTTCATATATTTTGGAATATTATTTTTTGCAAAACTTAAACCTTTAACTACGCCTGGTATTGCAAAACCTAAACCAGTTGCCTCAAGCATTCTGTATGTTGTGTTAAATATTTTTTCTTCAGAACTATTTGGTAAATCTACAACCATTTTTTTAAAACCTTGTACTTGTTCACTATTTAACCATAGATTTGCATCATCATCAAAGGCGATAGCACTACCCATACCAAAGGCTACTGGCAAAGCTACATATTCAGGTAAACCTATACTTCTTAATTTTTTTCTAATCGGTATTGCATAAGGTGCGTCTTGTGTAATTATTGATACAAATTCAGCAGCTTTACTATCTAGTTCAGCACCTATGCCAGTTATATTTCCTGAATATTCTCTAACATCTGTTTTCTTTTCTCTTAAATATTTAGAAAATTCTTGTATTTTTGCTGTAGTTAATTCTTTAAACTTTTTGAAATCACTATTTTTATGTGCAGTATGTATCTCTTCATCAACATCAGTAAGTGCATTAAATACTACACCAACTCCATTAGCAGCAACATCAGTACCATTTAAGAACGCTAACATTAATGATTTGACCGTTTCTTCAGGCATATCTAAAATAAAAGCCATCGCATTACCGACATAACTTCTACCATCAATTTCTTTTTGTTTTTCGTCTTTGTAATTAAGTTCTATTTTACCAGCTTCAAATTCTTTTTCATGGTTAGTTAATTCGTTAGTATCAATATTATTTGAATTTAACACTTCAAAAGCTTTGCTATTTTTTATGTCTTTTTTTTCTTGAGCTTCTACAAAAGCATCTATCCAGTTAAAATTTTCGTTTTCCATATTATAATTTTTTTGGTAATGGTTTTATTGCTGTTGCTGGATCTTTAGTTTCAAATCCAAACGGATCTTCGTTAAGAGATTTTCTTAATTCTATTAATTGTTCTATACTGTCAATTGCAGCAATATCATTTGAGAAAGCATTAATGTCTATTGCACCATCTTTATATAATTTTGCAAGATCTTTAGTTATGTTCTCTGTATATAAAGAAGGATTATCTATTTCTAATTGTGTAGGTTTTTTTAATTCTATTGATGAAAAGTTAGTAAAGTCTTTAACAGATGAAATATTATTTCCTCTTAAATATTTTCGTGTTGTATTTAAGTATGCGTCTGCTGGAGTAGATCCATTCATAACTAATTTTTTATAATAACCACTCGCATTAATTCTTAATTTCTCATCTTTTTTAGCAGCTGTTGATGTGCCTCCTAAAGCGGATTGAACAAAACTTACTGTACCACTTGTAACTTTACCAAGATCGGCTTCTAATAATTTTAGATTATTTTGATATTCAGTATAGGCTGGTTGATCATCTCTATATTTTTCAAAAAGGCTATTGTAGGCTGTAAATTCTGTAAGACCTAAACTTGCAACATATTCTGGATTAGATAAGATTTGTTTATGTAGCTCATCAATTTCTTCAACACTTTCAGCAATCAACATTGATCCTTCAATCATATCAATAACATTTTGATCACTTAATTTTTTAGGATTAGTAAATAAACTATAAAGAGCATCTCTTTGAGAAGAGTTTAAAGCATTCTTTTTATATAAATCATTAACATCGTCTAATGAAATTGTTGCATCACCTTTGTTTAATTGTTGAAGAACATGACTAAAATTATTTATTCTTTGATCTTTTGAAAATTTATAATCTAATTCGTTAATCGTATCTTCTTGAATAGATTTAGATATTAAAGTGTTTTCAGCGTTTTGAATTATTTGTTTAGCAAGTGTTTCACTAGCAACATCATTAGCAATATGATCTTGTCCAAGCTCTAAAATATCCATTGGATTATTCTTAATGTTATTAGAGTATTGCATCATTTTTGTTTCTATAATGCTGTTATTTTTAAGTTTAGTTAATTCAGTAATACCAAAAACTCTTAATGTATTTGGATCGTTAAAAATTCTATCATTATCTTTATCAGCTTTATCTCTAGTTAATGGACTGTTATGTGCGCCTAATATATTATTTTTAAAAATATCTTTTTTAATATTATCTTGAGTTACCGCACCATGCTCTTTTAATATTGAGGCAAATAACTTCATGCCAGTATCATTAGTTGCTTTATAAAGCTCTGTAGTAAAAAGTTTTTGAACTTCTTTATTAAACGGTTTTAAAATAGCTTTAAATTTATCTATATGAACATCATTATAAAAACTATCTACATCAGCAACATTTGAGCTATTCAGATATTTATTAGATGAACTCATAATACTTTTTTGAGCTTCCATAAATAAAGTTCTAGCATCGTTAGTGTCTTGAGTTTTTTGAGTTTTAGCTCTAGCACTTTCAATAACTTTACCAACTTGTGCTATAGAGTTTCCGTAATTTATCATTACGTTTTGATCCATTGCTAATGCTGAAAGTCTAGGTGTTTCTACTGGATTAATTCTAGCTTGAGATCTGTTAATTTTAATTACTGCCATATTAATTTCCTGTTAAAATACTTCCTGTTT
>DIAL01000119.1:29677-30575 GCA_002414705.1 Flavobacteriaceae bacterium UBA5079 | reverse complement strand
CCAAATATAAAAGTTGGAGAAATTTTGTATTTGAAAGTTACCATAGTCGCTTAAATGAAATGTTAGACACTATAGATAGCATAGCATTTCTAAAAATGGATGCACGTTTGTTAAAATATCTGAATGAAAAAGCACGTGTGTCTGAAGATCATATTATTTACAGTACGCATCAAGACATAGCTTATGAGTTGCATACATCGCGAGTTGTTATTTCACGTTTATTGAAGAAATTGGAAAATATGGGTAAGGTGGAATTACATAGAAATCATATTATCTTAAAAAATGACTAATCAGTTATGTAGCAAGAGTTACAATCCCAATTATAATTAAAACATACCTTTACAGTCATGTTTTGAAAACCATTATATGGATATATTAGAGATTTTAGGTTATTTAAGCGCATTGCTAATTGGTATGGTTTTGGGATTAATTGGAGGAGGTGGGTCTATTTTAGCCGTTCCCGTTTTAGCGTATTTATTTCAAGTAAACGAAAAAGTAGCTACCGCATATTCCCTGTTTATAGTTGGTGTTAGTGCTCTAGTTGGCGGTTTAAAACAACATAAAAAAGGATTAGTAGATTGGCGTACAGCCATTGTTTTCGGTGTTCCAGCAATTATTGGTATCACACTAATAAGGCATTTTGTAATTCCTGCACTTCCCGAAATACTTTTTACAGTTGGCCATTTTGAATTTACAAGACGCATGGTTATGTTTGGTCTTTTTTCGGTTTTAATGATTCCTGCGGCTTTTTCCATGTTACAAGAACGAAAGGAAACAGAAAACACGCAATTGGTCTCTTATAATTATCCACTTATTATAATTGAAGGTTTGTTAATTGGTGCAATAACAGGAATGATAGGAGCAGGAGGCGGATTTTTAATTATTCCAGCTCTTGTAC
>DIAL01000119.1:22737-29528 GCA_002414705.1 Flavobacteriaceae bacterium UBA5079 | reverse complement strand
TGGCGCGTGTGGAAATAAAAGTTGCCGTTGCAACCTCATTAATTATTATTGCCATGAATGCCTTGTCTGGATTTTTCTTGGGTGATGCTTTAACTATGACTATTAATTGGCAATTTCTGTTGTCATTTACTGCTATATCGCTAGTCGGTATTTTTATAGGAAGTTTTTTAGGAAACTTTATTGATGGTAAAAAACTTAAAAAAGGGTTTGGTTATTTTATTTTCGTTATGGCTATATTTATTTTCTATATGGAATTTTTTGTCAAAGCCTAGTGTAACCAAAGTTACTGGTAATTTCAACAGTAATTCGTAAATTTGCATCGTATTTAAAAGTAAGAATTATGAAAATTGAACAAATATATACAGGATGTTTAGCGCAAGGCGCATATTATATAGAAAGTCAAGGCGAAGTGGCTATAATTGACCCACTACGAGAAGTAAAACCGTATTTAGAGCGTGCTGAAAAAGATAACGCTAAAATTAAATATATTTTTGAAACCCATTTTCATGCTGATTTTGTGAGTGGTCACGTAACTTTAGCCAAAGAAAGTGGTGCTAAAATAGTATTTGGTCCAACGGCATCAACAGGTTTCGATTCTATAATTGCTACAGATGGTCAAGTGTTCCAATTAGGTGATATTACTATTACTGCTTTACATACACCAGGACATACCATGGAAAGTACCACATACTTATTAAAAGATAAAAACGGGAAAGATTACGCTATTTTTAGTGGAGACACTTTGTTTTTAGGAGACGTGGGTCGTCCAGATTTAGCGCAAAAAGCAGCTAGTATGACCCAAGAAGAATTAGCAGGTATTTTATTTGATAGTTTACGAACCAAAATCATGACCTTGGCTGATGATGTTATTGTTTATCCAGCACATGGTGCAGGTTCTGCTTGTGGTAAAAACTTAAGTAAAGAAACTATAGGAAGTATTGGCGACCAAAAGAAAACCAATTACGCCTTACGTGCTAATATGACTAAAGAAGAGTTTGTAAAAGAAGTAACTGATGGTTTGCAGCCACCACCACAATATTTTCCACTAAATGTTCAAATGAATAAAGAAGGATATGATGATATTGATGTGGTTTTAAAACGCGGAACACAAGCGTTATCTCCTGATGCTTTTGAAGCAGCAGCTAACGAAACTGAAGCTGTTATTTTAGATGTTCGTCATCAAAACGATTTTGTAAAAGGACATATTCCTCGCTCCATCTTTATAGGAATTGATGGTGGATTTGCTCCTTGGGTTGGTGCATTAATTGCAGATGTTAAACAGCCTATTCTTTTAGTTGCTCCAGAAGGAAGAGAAGAAGAAACAATAACCCGTTTATCTCGTGTAGGTTTTGATTATACGATTGGGTATTTAAAAGGTGGTTTTAAGGCTTGGAAAGATGCTGGAAAAGATACTGATACCATTGAGTCTATATCTGCAACTGAATTTAAAACCAGATTAGAAAAAGACGATATTCCTGTTTTTGATGTGAGAAAAGAAGGCGAATTTACTTCGGCTCACATAAACGAAGCACATTTAACACCATTGGATTTCTTGAATGATTATTTAAGCGAATTTCCAAATACCGATACGTTTTACGTGCATTGCGCAGGTGGTTACCGTAGTGTAATTGCAGCATCCATATTAAAAAGTCGAGGTATTCATAATTTAGTAGATGTTGCCGGTGGTTTTTCAGCTATAAAAGCGGCAGGTATTCCAGTAACAGATTATGTTTGCCCATCTACATTAAAGTAATTTCTTAAAAAGTTTATATATTGTAAAGAGTGGTGAAAGCCACTCTTTTTTAGTAACAAATGTTACGTATAGGGTTGTTCTTTTCTTGTAATTTTATAGTCGAAATGAAGTAAAACATGAAACAAATTATAATTATTATGTCCTTATTATCAATGTTTTTTGGAACGGATCAAAGTTCCGCAGTTAAAGTGCTTTCAGTAGCAGAATACAAAGCACAAATAGAATCCGGAAAAGTCCAGTTAATTGATGTTAGAACGCCTAACGAATACATTTCTGGACACATTAAAAATGCTAAAAACATCGATTTTTTTGCACCTAGTTTTGAGAGCCAATTTCAAAAATTAAATAAAGAAAAACCAGTATATATTTATTGCCGTAGTGGTGCGCGAAGTAAGAAAGCGTCTAATAAGTTAGTTGCTATGGGTTTCACGGAAATTTATGATTTAAAAGGTGGTTATTTAAACTGGAAATAGGATGAAAACAACACTCGAAATACAAAATTTAAAATGTGGTGGTTGTGCACATACAATTTCAACTAAAATGACCGATGTTTCAGGAATTGACAATGTTTTGGTTTCTGTAGAAACAAGCGAAGTAAGTTTTAACTATGAGTTGGAAACAGACTTATTAGCAGCCAAACAAAAATTAAAATCTTTAGGGTATCCAGAAGTGGATACTGAAAATTCAATGGTATCAAAAGCAAAATCCTTTATTAGTTGTGCAACCGGAAAAATAGCAAATCATGATTCGTAATTTAGTATTAGTAATGGTTATTCTTGGACTTGTTTCAAGTTGTAAGAATGACAATCAAAACCAATCAGACTATACACAGGTTTCAGTATTGGAAACAGGTCAAGAGCATCCTGGGAAAAAACTCATGGAAGTCAATTGCTATGTATGTCATAGTCCAACCGCAGGACATGATAGTAGAATTGCGCCTCCAATGATAGCCATTAAGAAGCATTACTTAACGGATGGAATTAGCAAAGCTGAATTTATTAAAAACATCCAAAGTTATGTGGAAAACCCAAATGAAGCCGATTCCAAAATGCCTGGAGCTGTAAAACGTTTTGGTGTCATGCCAAAAGCGCAATATCCAGAAAACACAGTCGAGCAGATAGCCGATTATATCTATGATTATGATATTGAACAGCCTGAATGGTTTGACGATCATTTTAAGGAGCAAGGCGGAAAAGGTCACGGAAAACAAAACGGTCGTGGTATGCAGAACAGGAATAAACAACAGGCTTCTGTATCAGATTCAACGCTGACTTACGAAGAAATGGGTTTGAAATATGCTATGAATACGAAAGCCGAATTGGGTAAGAATTTAATGGGCACTATTCAAAAAAAAGGAACTTTAGCAGCAGTGGAGTTTTGCAATATTAAAGCCTATCCATTAACCGATAGTATGGCTGTTGTAAATCAAGCAAAGATTAAGCGTGTTTCCGATAAACCGAGAAATCCGAATAATCAAGCTAATAGTTCAGAACTTGTACATATTACTAAATTTAAAGAGGACGTTGCTGCCCATTTAGAGCCTAAACCTATTATTGAAGAAACAGATGAAACGGTTCAATTTTATTATCCAATTGTAACGAATTCTATGTGTTTGCAATGTCATGGTAAAAATATAGAACCAGAAGTTTATAAAAAAATTACGGCTTTGTATCCTAAAGATAAAGCTATTGGGTATATTGAAAATGAAGTGCGAGGTATTTGGAGTATTTCGTTTGATAAATAACATGACGCTATGAGTAATTTTTCGAATTTAATAAATCAAGACAAACCTGTTTTAGTCGATTTTTTTGCAGAATGGTGTGGGCCTTGTAAAACCATGAGTCCTATTTTAAAAGAGGTGAAAGATACACTGGGTGAAAACGTGGTGATTTTAAAAATAGATGTCGATAAAAATCAGCAATTAGCAGCCCAATTCAAAGTTCGCGGTGTGCCAACGCTAATTCTTTATAAAAGCGGAAAACAAATATGGCGCCAATCCGGATTGGCATCTAAACGCGATTTAGTATCTTTAATTCAATCTCACGTTTAAAAATTATGGATTTATCTGAATCGTTTTGGGATACACGCTATAAAAATCAAGATACAGGTTGGGATTTAGGCAAAGTGTCTTTGCCCATTAAAACCTATGTTGATCAGCTAGAAGATACATCACTTAAAATTCTCATTCCAGGTGCGGGAAATTCCTATGAAGCTGAATATTTATTTAAGAATGGATTTAAACATGTTTTTATAGCCGATTTATCAAAAACAGCATTAGAGAATTTTAAAAATCGCGTTCCTAATTTTCCAGATACAAATTTACTGCACATCAATTTTTTTGATATCTCTGAAGCTTTTGATGTAATCATTGAACAGACCTTTTTTTGTGCCTTAAATCCTAGTCTTCGTGAAGCGTATGCTAAAAAAATACACAACTTATTAAATTCAAAGGGGAAGTTAGTTGGTTTATTGTTTGACAAACCTTTAAATGAAGATAGACCGCCTTTTGGAGGTTCAAAAAAGGAATATGCTACTTATTTTAAACCGTATTTTGATTTTGATATTTTTGAGGCTAGCTATAACTCTATGCCCAGTCGTAAGGATAGCGAGTTGTTTATTAAACTACAAAAAAAGTAAAAAGTTCTTAACTTTTCTTCTTAAAAAAACCATACTTCATCTGTCCTAAAAACGTGCTAGGCATGGTGTCATCGCCTTCATAACCTAATTCAATGGTACCACTTTCATCAGGAATATAGTTGGTTTTAAAAAGATAATCCCAAAGACTTAAACTGATGCCGTAATTCATTCCAAATTGTTTGCCTTTTGGTAGATTATAAGCATGATGATATAAATGCATCACTGGATTATTTAAAATATATTTTAACGGACCATACGTAATTTTAATATTGGAATGGTTAAAATGACCGATAGTAATAGCAATAAAATGTACAATATACGCTTGTTCCGGTTCAAAGCCTCCAAGTATCATAACACCAAAAACTTTTAGCGGTTTGTATAAAATGTTTTCCATCCAATGGTAGCGTAAATGAGCCGCAAACCCCATTTCTTTAACACTATGGTGCACTTGGTGAAAACGCCAAAGAAATTCAAAACGATGTAGTAAAACATGCGTAAACCATTGTACAAAATCCAAAACAATAAAAAACACAAGTAGCTGGAGCCACATAGGCCAAATGCTTATATCTATTAATGCCAGACTTGTTATAGAAATACCAAAGTTAGAAAAAGCGACTTCCAAAACACTGTAGATGCCACTAATAACTATGGCGAAAATAAAGAAGTTGAAAAACATATAAAATGCATCTAACCAGAAGTCTTTTCTGAAAATAGCTTGATTTTTTCGCCAGGGAAATAGGATTTCTAATCCCCAAACAATTAGTGAAATAACAATTAAGCCCCAAAAATAATTGGTGTACCAAGGCACATCAAAAATAATGGAATTCCAGGTCCAATGTAACGTTCCTAAAACTGCATCCTTAAAAGCGTTCATATAGTTCCACATAGCAGATTGTTGTTTTGCAAAGTTACTGAAGAAATTGCAAATGACTACAAAGTTAGTTTTATCTTCTACTAAAGTTGGTAACGAATGTTACAGAGGATTTAGTTTCCTGAACATTTATCTGTTTCTTTGCGGGAAAATAAATACAAAAAATGACATTTATTATAGAACCTTGGCCTTGGTATTTTTCGGGCTTTATGATTGCATTCGTCATGTTTCTGCTTATTATGGTTGAAAAACGCTTTGGCATGTCGTCCAATCTACGCACACTTTGTAGTATGGCAGGAGCAGGTAAACGGACGGATTTTTTCGATTTCGATTGGAAATCCCAACGTTGGAATTTAGTGGTCGTTATTGGAGCCGTAATTGGTGGATTTATCGCTTCCGAATATTTAACACCCAATGAAGCCGTTGCAATCAGTCAAGAAACCATATTAGATTTAAAAACGTTGGGTTTTGAAAGTGCGGGAACAAGTTATATGCCAACCGAATTGTTTGGAAGCACTGTTTTTACAGATGTAACAAGTATATTGGTTTTGGTTGTAGGCGGATTCCTTGTTGGATTTGGAGCACGTTACGCAGGTGGTTGTACGTCTGGGCATGCTATTTCAGGCTTGAGTAATTTACAATTACCATCATTAATTGCTGTTATAGGCTTCTTTTTAGGTGGTCTAATCATGATTCATTTAATATTCCCTTTAATTTTTTAAGTAATGAGAACAAGTATATATTTAGTAATAGGCATTATTTTTGGTATCACGATGTTTAAATCCGAAGCTGCTTCTTGGTTTCGAATTTTTGAAATGTTTCAATTTCAATCCTTTCACATGTATGGCATAATTGGCGTAGCTCTAGGCCTTGGCGTTTTGATGACATTTGTTATAAAACGTTTTAGTGTCAAATCGTTTTATGGGAAAACTCTTGAGTTTGAGGCAAAAGAAACGGGCTTTAAACGTTATATTATTGGTGGAACACTATTTGGTTTCGGTTGGGCTTTAGCTGGCGCTTGTCCCGGACCTATGTATGTTTTGGTAGGAGCAGGATACTGGCCGATTTTGGTGGTGATTGCTTCGGCACTTTTAGGAACGTATGTATATGGTTTGTTAAAAGATAACTTACCGCATTGATTGGTGTCGTGTTTCTTTAAGCAAATTATCAAAAACTCCTTTATTTTAGTAATCAAATAGGGTAATAACTCGTACAATTAACTTTAGTTACCTTTAGATAAGTATTGATCACATAAAAAAACAAAGCCCCTTAAAATTGGGGCTTTTGTCATTTTTATGTGAGAGCTTAATTGATATAAGCACTTTAATATCACTAAATAATCGGTTTTTTAGTCCTTAATTATACGTTCCGTATAAAAGTTACCTTCTGATTGAATACGTATGAAATAAACACCAGAAGCTAGGTTTGATAAATTCATATTGATTAAAGAGCTTGAAACGGATTTAGTTATTAAGACACTGCCAAACGTGTTATATATTTCAACGGAATCAATGGCAGTATTAATTTTAA
>DIAL01000119.1:19030-22658 GCA_002414705.1 Flavobacteriaceae bacterium UBA5079 | reverse complement strand
GGAATCAATGGTAGTATTAATTTTAATTGTGATACTATTTTTAACAGGATTAGGGTAAACACTAATGTTAGTAATTTCCGGGTTTGATATGGATAGTGTTGCATCTATATTTATTTCAAATTCAGAACCATATTCTGTGTTAGTGCTATTAGTAGCATACGCTCTAAAATAGTATGTTCCATCTTCCAAAGAAGGTGTTGAGCCAGAGAAAACACCTAAACCAGATCCTAAGACTACTTTATTGTTTGATATGGATGGTTGTGTTGTGGTTGCGTATACAAAACCTCTTTCGGTTACAGTATTTCCTCCGTCTGATATGGCATTTCCAGAAACTGTGACGAAACTATTGTTTGGTGCTGCAGAAGATGTAAAAACAACAAGACCATCCACGACAAATAATTTGTAGCTAGTTTTGCCTTCTAAATAGGTTAGTGTGCTAGTAGATGTTGCTTCAATAATTGTTGAGCCTTCACCAACTAACGTTACTTCGCCTGTAACACTATCTACTGTAGCTACACTTCTATTGCTTGATGTGTATGAAATAACACCAACGACACCTGATACATTTAGTTGTGTGGATGCTGTGGTAAAACTAGGGTCGTTAACATTTTTATAAACCTCCGATTGTGGAAATGATAAATTAGGGTCGATTTTATTAACAATGTCAATATTATATCTCCATCTAGAATCAATAGGGTTCCAATCATTGCGAGAAAAAATTCCGGTAATCTCAGTATTACCCAAAGTTAGAGGAGCAACTAAACCATTATTATCAACAGTAGCCACAGGATTGTTACTACTTGTAAACGTAGAAGTTGCGTTTGTTAAAACGGATGGAACTATATCTGTAAAGCTAGATTCCGTAAGCGATTTTTCTTTTGAAATACTAGTTTCATTAACATCTATATACCATTTTGTTGACGCAACAGTATTAGAAAAATCATTAACGATGCTTACATTTCCTTGATTTGAAGTTATAATTGGGTTACCAGTAGTGTTTCTCACTAATAAAATACCGGTTGCGGTACCACTAGTATTGCCTTGAACTGCAAGGGTATTGTTAATAGTGATATTTCCAGTTGTTGTGGTAAAACCTCCATCACCTGAAACATATAAACCAGTTGTTCCAACACTTGAAGGAGCATTACCATCTGTTAACGTATTGATAAAGATATCTCCAGACCCAGCGTTTATTATACTGCGTGCCATAGCAATACCAACTGTACCACCTTGACCGGCTGTTTGGTCTGAACTTCTTCCAAACAAAGCAACATTTCCTCCGCTGGTATAGAAGCGACAATCGCCGTTTAGTTCAATACCAAACCAACCATTTCCTGGAGTTGCACCACCCCATGAATAACCATTACCTACGCTTAAGCCATTCCAAGTTGTGCTTGTATCTCCACCTCCTATCCATAGGTGACCTCCATTAGATTCTATAACAACATTAGCTGAAGGGGTTGTTTGATCACCAAACCTTGTCATACCTTTTGTATTCACATTATTTGCAGCATTAGACCAAAAAATTAAATGTAGCTTACCTACTGTAGACTTAATGCTTGTATTAACATCCATTGTTACTCGGAAATTGGCTTTAAGTGTAAGTGAAGCATCACCACCTAAAGATTTTAAAATAGTAACACCATTTAAAACGGTGATAGCACCACTAGAAGTAACAATAACATCAGTTCCATTATTCAAATGTCCTTGAATAGTATTTGCTGTAGCTTGATCGATTGTTGCTACTGAAATGTTGACAGGATTTTGAGCTTTTATAGCCATTGTGATCATTAATAAAAAGGCAAATGCAAATTGTTTGATAAACCTTTTAGTGAAAATGTAATTTTTCATCATTTTATTTTTATTTGGGTTTTTTGAAGGGGCAAAACTAGTCAAAAAATCCAAATCAACTGTAGCGTTGTTTTTAATATATACCATCAAATAACAGGGCTTTTTTTAACAGTCTAAAGGTAAGTGACTTGTATTGATAGGGTTGTTTTTAGTTTTATCTAATTACTGCTTCTGATTATTGCTTTTCCTTCGAGTTTTAAAAAATAGTCCTAGTATTTTGGTGAAAAAATAAATAATATGGGTCCGAATAACTTGTCTTATTTTTAAGATAATGAAAGTGTTAACGTGTAGAAGGAAGGTTGAAGTAGAAACCTTGTTAAACCAAAAAACCCAATCTTTTCAGATTGGGTTTTGGTGGTGGTGCCTCCAGGAATCGAACCAGGGACACAAGGATTTTCAGTCCTTTGCTCTACCAACTGAGCTAAGGCACCAGCGCTAAATGCGGTTGCAAATATAAAGTTGTTTTTATTATCCACCAAAAGAAAATTATAAAAAATCGTTTTGTATTTTTACAATCTTAAAATAACTTATGAATTTAATAATAGATGTTGGTAATTCGTTTGTGAAAATGGCTGTATTTCAGGCGGATGAGCTTATTGAAAAAGTAACTGTGTCGCTAGAGGATATCGAAATTAATTTTGATCAGCTCCTAGAAAAACACCATAAAGTAACTAAATGTATAGTCTCTTCAGTTGGATTGTTATCCAAAATGCAGTTGGAAAATATTAAAAAACGACTTGATGTCTTACTTTTAAGCGCAAATATATTGTTGCCTTTTACTAATCTCTACAAAACGCCAAATACATTAGGTGTAGATAGAATGGCATTAGTAAGTGCTGCTGTGAAAAATTACCCAAATAAAAATGTGTTAATAATAGATGCTGGTACGTGTATAACGTATGATTTTATTTCAGATTCCAATCAGTATTTAGGTGGCGCTATTTCTCCAGGAATCCGATTGCGCTATACATCTTTAAATAATTTAACAGCAAACTTGCCATTATTAACTAAAGTGGCGCCAGATTTGTTAATTGGTGACTCTACAGAAACAGCCATTCATTCAGGTGTTATTAACGGAATTTTATATGAAATTGATGGTATTATTCAGGCTTATAAAGAGAAATATTCAGATTTAACAGTTATTTTAACAGGTGGAGACGCTAATTTTTTGTCTAAACAATTAAAAAGTAGCATATTTGCCCATTCTAATTTCTTGTTAGAAGGATTAAACCACATTTTACAATATAATTCAAACGAATGATTAAAAAACTGGTATTAGTTTTTATTGCTGTAATAGCAATTAAAAGTTATGCACAAGAAGGTACAGCTTCTCCCTACTCTTTTTATGGAATTGGTAGCTTGAAGTTTAAAGGTACTGTAGAGAATCGGAGTATGGGTGGCTTGAGTATCTACACAGATAGTATTCACTTAAATTTACGAAATCCAGCAGCCTATGGTAACGAAAATTTGGCCGTTTATGGTAATGAAAACAGACCTGTTGAATTTTCGGTTGGTGGATCTCATACGCGATTAAAACTTAAAAGTGACTCTGGTGAGGATAATTTAAAATCGTCAACTTTCGACTATCTATCCATGGGGATTCCTTTAGGAAGACTAGGTATTGGTTTTGGTTTAATTCCATATACTTCGGTTGGTTATAAATTGGAAACAAGAAATAGCGACTTGTCTTTAAATGAACGTTTTCGTGGTGAAGGAGGCGTTAATAGAACATATTTATCCGCTGGTTACTACATTAATAAGAACTTCAGTGTTGGAG
>DIAL01000119.1:10832-18926 GCA_002414705.1 Flavobacteriaceae bacterium UBA5079 | reverse complement strand
GCAGTGTTGGAGTAGATGTTAATTATAATTTCGGAAATATTAAAAATAATACGATTGTATTTGATTATGATCCAGATGATGGCACCATTCTACAATATCAATCTCAAGAAGCAAATCGTTCAGATTTAAGTGGCCTTAGTCTTAATTTTGGCTTAACTTATAAAGCTATGATTACTGATGATTTACAATTGCAATCTGGGTTTACTTACACTCCAGAAACGCGTTTAAAATCAATTAATGAACGAACTTTTAGTACCATTGCTTTTAACCCTAACTCTAATTTAGAATTAGAAATAGATACTATAGAGGCAGATTTAGCTGCGCAAGGTCTTGATGAAACAGAGTTTATTTTACCTTCAAAAGTATCATTTGGAGCAGGTATTGGACAACCAAGAATCTGGTTTGTTGGTGCGGAATATACGTTTCAAAATACCAAAAATTTCCAAAACGAATTGTATGGTGATTTAGGGGTTGACTACTCAAACAGTTCAACATTAGCACTTGGAGGTTTTATTATCCCGAAATATAATTCGTTTACAAGTTACTTAAGTCGTATAGTGTATAGAGCAGGATTACGCTTTGAATCTTCTGGTTTAAATGTAAATAATACGTCAATTGATGAGTTTGGCATGTCTTTTGGTTTAGGATTACCAGTAGGAGCCGATTTCTTTTCAAATGCTAACATTGCTTTTGAATATGGTAAACGTGGAACAACAAATAATAATTTAATACAAGAGAATTTTTTTAACGTAAGTTTAAGTTTGTCCTTAAACGATAGATGGTTCCAAAAACGAAGATATGATTAACACCTTTATTATGAATATTATGAAAACGAAAATCACATTATTAGCAGTAGTGCTATTTTTAGGCTTTCAAGTTGCACAAGCGCAACAGAACGAGGAATGTATGACCAAGTTGTCTATTTTTTCTGAATATGCCAAAGCAAAAAATTATGAATCAGCTTTTGAACCTTGGATGTATGTTAGAACAACATGTCCAAAATTACATAAAGCTATCTATAGTCAAGGTGAAGATATTTTAGAATATAAAATTGACAAATCAACTGGTGCTGAAAAAGTAAATTATATTAATGATTTAGCCAAGTTATACAAAGAACGTCAAGCTAATTTTGCAAGCGATTCACCAGTTGGTGAGTTCCAAACAAAAGCGTGTCAGTTACAGTACGATAACAGAGAGGTTTTAGGTCTTTCAGATTTGGAATTGTATAATTGTTTTGATGCAGCTTTCAATGCTGATAAAGAGAATTTCACCAATCCTAAATCATTATACACCTACTTTTCTTTAATGGTAGACCTGTATGATGCCAATATTAAAACAGCTGGAGAGTTATTCGATAAATATGACGACGTTTCTGAAAAAATCCAAACAGAGATTGGTAACTATTCAGAAAAATTAAATGTTATTATTGAAAAAGAAGAGTCTGGTACAGATTTAACCAAAAAAGAAGGTTTATACCAAAACTCTTATGAAAGTTATTTAAAAGCCTACGATCAAGTATCAAGTGCTGTAGATAAAAAATTAGGTGATCGTGCAAATTGTGAAAACCTAATTCCATTATACGAAAAAGGTTTTGAAGAAAACAAAAACAATGCCGTTTGGTTACAACGTGCAGCAGGTAAAATGTCTGAAAAAGAGTGTACAGATGATCCAATGTTCTTTAAATTAGTAAACGCTTATCATGAAATAAGCCCATCGGCAAATTCAGCTTACTATTTAGGAATCTTAAAAGATAAAGAAGGTAAGGCAAATGAAGCGTTAGCATTTTATGAGCAAGCTGTAGGTTTAGAAACCGATAATTTCAAAAAAGCACGACTTAATGAAAAAATTGGTGACAAACTTAAAAATAAAGGGCGTTATGGAAGTGCACGTGAATACTACATGAAGTCTTTACGTTTAAACCCATCAAACGGTCGTCCACACCTACGTATTGCTGCTATGTATAACGCAAGTGCTAACGATTGTGGAGACAGTAACTTTAACAAGCGTGCAGTATTCTGGTTAGCTGCAGACGAAGCTGAAAAAGCTGGTAGTGCAGATCCAACATTAAGAAGTGCTGCAGCGCAAACAGCAACTAGTTATAGAGCGAAAGCACCACAGAAAACAGAGATTTTCCAATCAGGAATGTCAGGTAAAACAATTAGTATTGGTTGTTGGATTGGAAGATCCGTTACAGTTCCAAAAATTTAATGATTACCTTAAAAAATCATATAAACAAAACCATAGTCATTGCAAGTGCTTTGACTATGGTTTTTTCATGTAAAAATAATTTTGAAGACGTTAAAAAAATAGGTATTTCAGAAAATGCACCCATAGGTATTGCTGAAAATATGAATTTAAAATACACAGATTCAGCACGCGTTACGGCCAATTTAAGGAGTCCGAAAATGTTAGATTATTCTAACCGTGATTTTCCATTTTCAGAATTCCCAAACACGGTTGAAATGGATTTATTTGATGAAGACAATAAAAAAAGTACCATTACAGCAGATTATGCCATTGTATATGATAAAACAGGTCTAATTGATATGCAAGGAAATGTGGTACTGGCTTCTTCAGAAAATGACACTTTGTTTGCCGAGCAGTTATATTATGACCAAAATAGACAATGGTTATTTACCAATACATCCGTAACATTTAAACGAAAAGCCGATATTTTAAATGGTAAAGGTTTCGATTCGGATGTCAAGTTTACTAAAGCTCAAGTATTAGAAATAGATGGTTCTGTATCTGTAGACGAATAGCCTAGTAATAAATAAATAACGGAAACCTCATGATTTTTAAAGGCATGAGGTTTTTTTATTTACCTTTGTTTTAATAATAAATCAAAAATATCAAGATGAAAATCTTTAAGTTTTTTCAGTACGCCTATTTAGTTTTTGCAGCGCTATTTATTTATGTAGCCATTCAAAAATATATGGAAAACGAGGTCATAGACTATATTTCTTTGCTATTGGCTGCTACTGCTGTTTTTATGTTTTTCTTTAGAAAAAAATTCAACAAGCGTTTTGAAGACAGAGACAGAAAATAGCCTATGAACCCAGATGTCATTATTATAATTGCATCCTTAATCCTTTCTGCTTTCTTTTCAGGTATGGAAATTGCCTATGTGTCTTCCAATAAAATTCACATAGAAATTGAAAAAAAGCAAAGCGGTTTATTGGCTAAAATATTATCTAAACTAACCGTAAAACCTTCCAAGTTTATTGCTACCATGCTTATTGGGAATAATATTGCTTTAGTTGTGTATGGTTTTTTTATGGGTGATTTACTGGTGGGTTGGTTTCAAGATATGCTAGCGTCTTCCAATTCAAATTCGGCTATTTTAAATTATATGTTGATAGACTTTAGTCTGCTAACTCAAACCATAATTTCAACCCTTATTATATTAATTACTGCCGAATTTTTACCAAAAGTGTTTTTTCAAATTTATGCTAATTCGCTATTAAAAATATTAGCAATACCAGCCTATGTGTTTTATGTGTTATTTTCATGGATAAGCGATTTTATAATCTGGATAACCGATTTTGTTCTTAAAAAATTCTTCAAAACCGAGGGTGATCAAGTGCAACTGGCTTTCACTAAAATAGAACTTGGTCATTATATTAGCGAGCAAATGGAATCTGCAGAACCGCACGATGATGTGGATACCGAAATTCAAATATTTCAAAATGCATTAGAATTTTCTGAAGTAAAAGCACGTGAAGTGATGGTGCCAAGAACCGAAATTATAGCGGTTGATGTTACAGAATCTTTAAAATCTATTAATGGAAAATTTACGGATACCGGAATTTCAAAAATACTGGTTTATAAAGATAATATTGATGATATATTAGGTTACGCGCACTCTTTCGAGTTGTTTAAAAAACCAAAAACATTAAAGTCTATTATCATGCCAGTAGAGTTTGTCCCAGAAACCATGCTCGTAAAAGATGTATTAAGTGCCCTAATAAAAAAACGTAAGAGTATTGCTGTGGTTTTAGATGAATATGGTGGCACATCTGGTATTATGACTGTTGAAGATATTGTAGAAGAACTTTTTGGCGAAATTGAAGACGAACACGATACCATAGTATTAACTGAAGAAAAAATTGACGACACGAATTATATTTTTTCAGCCAGATTAGAAGTCGATTATCTGAATGAAACCTATAAATTAAATCTGCCAGATAGTGAGAATTACGAGACTTTAGGTGGTTTAATTGTCGATCAAACAGAAGGAATTCCGCAAAAAGACGAAGTGGTTATGATCGCCGATTTTCAGTTTACAATCTTGGAAGTTTCTACCACAAAAATAGACTTGGTGAAACTTAAAATTCTTCAAGAAGACTAATTTCCCGATAATTAAAATAATTTATGTCATTTTCTACTTTTATTATCAGATAGAAAATGGTATTTTCGCGCACTATATTGTAAAAAATTAAACGACAGATGGCAATTTTAAATAAAATTAGACAAAAAACAGTAGTATTAATATTAGTTATTGCATTAGCATTATTTGCTTTTATACTATCTGGTCTTTTTGATGGAAGTGCAAGTTTTGCTAGTAAATCTCAAGATGTAGTTGGAGCCGTAAACGGTAAAGACGTTATGCGTGTGGATTTTATGCAAAAAGTTGAAAATGCTACCAGACAAATGGGTGGTCAAGCAACATCAACACAAGTTATGAATCGTGTTTGGGATCAAGAAGTGCGTAATGCCGTTTTGGAAACCCAATTTGAAGAATTAGGAATTACAGTTGAAAGAGATCAGATGCGTGATATTTTACGTACTAATTTGGCAACTAATCCAGATTTTCAAAATGAAGCAGGTCTTTTTGATGATAACAAACTAACCGAATACATTGCTAATTTAAAGGCAACGTCTCCAGCAGCATACCAACAATGGATTGACTATGAAAACTCTATTGCTGTTAACGCTTTACAACAAAACTATTTTAACATGGTTAAAGCAGGTATGGTTGGAACCCTTGCAGAAGGCAAATTGGAACACAAATTAGAAGGTGATAATGCGGACATTAAATTTGTTCAAGTACCATTTTCTTCAATTGCAGATAGTACTATTACAGTTTCTAAAGCGGAAATTGAAGCTTACATGAAAAATCATAGAAAAGACTACGAAGTAGAAGAATCTAGAGATTTACAGTTCGTTCAGTTTAAAGAAGAAGCATCTGTTGAAGATATTCAAGACATAGAAAATGATATTGCAAAATACAAATCGGAACAAGTTGAATATGTAAATGGTAGAACAGATACTATTCCAGCTTTTTCTGAAGTAAAAAACAATGAAAACTATATCAACTTTGTTGCTAATTCGGAAGTGAAGTTTGATAACCGTTTTATTAAAAAAACAGCCTTACCAGAAGCCGTAGCAGACACAGTTTTTAATATGAACGTTGGTCAAGTTTATGGACCTTATAAAGATAACGGATTTGTTAAGTTAACAAAAATGGTTGCTGTAACACAATTACCAGATTCAGTAAAAGCTAGACATATTTTAATTCCGTTTGTTGGTTCACGTTCACAATCTGAAACAACAACCCAAACAGAAGTTGAAGCTAAAAATACAGCAGACAGTTTAATGACAATTATAAAAGCGGATAACAGCAAGTTTGTATCGTTATTAGATTTTTCTGTAGATACCGTAAGTAATGAAAACGAAGGTGTTTTAGATTGGTTTACATATAACGCAATGGTTCCTGAATTCAGAGATTTTGCTTTTGAAAACGAAACAGGAACAATAGGTGTTGTTAAATCGAATTTCGGTTTCCACGTAATTGAAATATTAGGTCAGAAAAACGAACAGCGTGCTGTTAAGATTGGAACAATTGCTAGAAAAATTGAGCCATCTGAACAAACAGTAAATAATGTATTTAGAGAAGCATCTAACTTCGAAATCAGTTTAGAAAAAGGTGATTTTACAGATTTAGCTAAAGAGCAAGACTATGTGGTTCGTCCTGTAAACACAATTAAAGTATTGGATGAAACTATTCCAGGTTTAGGAAATCAGCGAGCTATTACACGTTGGTCTTTTGAAGAAGCTACGGAAATTGGAGATTACAAACGTTTTAATGTGCCAGGTGGTTATGCTATTGTTCAGTTAGTAGCTAAAAATAAAGCAGGTTTAATGAAATCTGAAGATGCTTCAGTTACTGCGCTTCCAGCTATTCGTAAGGAAAAGAAGGCCGAATTAATTAAGAGTAGAGTTTCAGCTACAACATTAGAAGAAATGGCAACTGCCGAAAATACTTCAGTACGTTCTGCTTTAGCTATTAATATGAAAACACCTACTATTTCAGGTGCAGGAAATGAGCCAAAAGTTGTTGGTTATGCATTTGGAATGAAAGAAGGTCAAACATCAAAATTAATTGTAGGAGAAAAAGGTGTTTACATGATCCGTGTAGAAAAATTAACGCCAGCTACAGAATTAGATAATTACCAAGGGTTTGCTAATCAGGTGCAAACAACTAAAGTGAATTCAGTAACATCTAAATTATATACTGCACTTAAAAACGCAGCAGAAATTGATGATAACAGAGCAAATACAGTACAATAATTTAGTTGTATTTTTTACATAACAAAAAAGGCTTTACAATTTGTAAAGCCTTTTTTGTTTTTGTCTAATTAAGTTATGATGTATAAGAAGCATGATGTTTTTGGTACACGTTAAACTGAACGTGTTTCAGTTTCACATAATCCTAGAGAAAATTGCATTCTGTTTTAAGCACTTCAAAAGTAATCTTCTATCTATAAAATCAAATCTTGATACGGAATTATGGTTTGATACCCTTTCGCCTTAAAATAGCGTTCCGGGTTTTCAGTTGAGGATACCAAAATAAAATCGCCACCCCAAGCACCTAAACTTTTTAATTCACCAGTAAAATCTGAAAATAAACGTGCTTTAACGGTTGGTTGCTGAATTAATTTGGAAACAATGTCTTCATGTCTATTCATTAACAAATTAAATTCTGAAATTGAACAACAAGAAATCATTTGATTTGTAATGGCATTTATTTCTGAAATAGCATTTGTGTTACTTTTAGAACTGTTTCTGTAGTTAGCAATCCCATCACGACTATTCTGTTTTTGGTTTAAATACACAAAGTATAAATGCTCCTTAAACGGTGGATTAAAATGTACAGGTATTACCTGTACATTTTTGTTTTGTAATTGATAGGTTATAGCAGTGTCATGTTGCGCACAGGCAATGTCATAACCACTGCCACCAAAAGTTTTTTCTAATAGTTTATACGGATTAACATTAGCCCAATTTGCAATATTATTTAATAAAGTAGAAGAGGTGCCAAGTCCCCAATTTCTCGGAAATGTTAACCGACTTTCAACAGAATAGCAAGACTTTAAAAATTCAGGATTCAATGTTCTGGCAACATTAAGAATTTGAGTTAACCGTTCTGAAATAGCATTTTTCAGATTTTTACTAATTATAGTTTCTCCTGAAATGGTAAAAGTATCTTTAAACCAAACAGTTCCTTTTTCATCTTTACTCGTCCATATAATGGTGTCCGTTTCCAGAGGTTCTATATGTAAAGATTGACCAGGTTTAGTTGGTAATGCTAAAGATAAAGCGCCATCTAAAACCACGTATTCACCTGTGAGTAATAATTTGCCATTGCTATAAAAACGTGTCATGCTTTATGTGTAATCTTGTTTATGATGAATTAGTTTGGCTTATTTTCGTAAGTTTTCAATAGCTTCAACAACCGCTCTATGAGTAACAATGTGGGTTTTAAAATGATTAATGATTTGAGTTTTTTCTTCTGAAGTTGCATCAAACTGATTCAAAATATTCATTAAATGCATTTTCATGTGACCTTCTTGAATGCCTGTAGTGGTTAACGAACGCAAAGCCGCAAAATTCTGTGCCAATCCAGCTACTGCAACAATTTGCATGAGTTCTTTTGCTGATGGTTTGTGTAATAATTCCATAGCAAATTTCACTAGAGGATGCAAACCTGTAAGGCCTCCAACAGTTCCTAGGGCTAAAGGAATTTCCATCCAAAAGGTGAAAATGCCATTTTCAATTTTAGCATGTGTTAAGCTACTATATTTTCCATTT
>DIAL01000119.1:4937-10711 GCA_002414705.1 Flavobacteriaceae bacterium UBA5079 | reverse complement strand
TAAGCTACTATATTTTCCATTTCGCGATGCATACGCATGAACACCAGCTTCTACTGCACGGAAATCATTGCCAGTTGCTAGTACAACAGCATCAATACCATTCATAATGCCTTTGTTATGTGTAACCGCCCGATAAGGTTCTATTTCAGCAATATTAACCGCTTGAACAAATTTTTGTGCAAAAGCTTCGGGATCTATATTTTTGTTTTCCGATAAATCGGATACTGGACAAGATACTTCAGCTCGTACCAAACAATTTGGGACATAATTTGATAGAATACTCATCACAATTTCAATCTGCTTTTCAGCGTCGTTAAAATTTTCAAAAGTTAAAGCTTCACGTTTAAAAGTTGTGGCAAACTGCTCCAAACACGAATTAATGAAATTGGCACCCATGGCATCTAGAGTCTCAAACGTAGCATGCAATTGATAGTAACCTGGTAAGTCTGTCGTTTTGTTGCGTAATTCAATATCTAAAATACCTCCTCCACGTTTTTCCATATTCTGTGTTATGGATTTAGCGTCTGCAATTATTTTCGACTTAACCTGGTTAAAAAACGCTTGCAATGTTTCTGAATTGCCATGAAACATAAAATGCACTTGACCAATTTTTGTAGTTGATAAAACCGTAGCTTTAAAACCGCCTCTATCTAGCCAAAATTTAGCTGCTTTACTGGCTGCGGCAACTACGGAGCTTTCTTCAATTGCCATTGGAACGGTGTGTAATTTTCCGTTAATAAGAAAATTAGGTGCCACACCTAAAGGTAAATAGTAGTTGGTAATAGTATTCTCAATAAATTCATCGTGAAGCTGTTGGAGCTTTTGGTCTGAATTCCAATACTGTTTTAGTGTTTTTTTAGCGTCTTCTTGGTTGGTGAAATAGGTGTCAACAATCCAATTGATTTTTTCGGATTTAGATAATTTTGAAAATCCTGATATAGTTGTATGCATTCTAGTTTTATTGAAAATGCAAAGATACTATTATTGTGTGAGTTCTGCATGTCAAGGCTATTTAACTGTTAATAAATACGGTTTTTTGCTTATTTTTTAGTAAACTTGACATTAATTTATCCTTAATATTATTTTTAATGAAATTTACAAAACAACTTCTTTTAGTTTGCTTTATAACAAGCCTTTTTACTACGGCTCAAAATAATAAAATTTCACTTGAAGACATCTGGTCTGGTGCTTTTAGAACCGAACGCATGGACGCATTGCATTCTATGAATAATGGTCAGCAATATTCTGTATTAAATTTTGATCGTGCTACTGGAACTACAACTATTGATGTTTACAATTATAAAACCTTAAAAAAGGAACGCACATTAGTCAATTCAGCTAATTTAGAGGCTGTTAAATATTTTACAGATTATACGTTTAGTGATGATGAAAGTCAGGTGCTTTTAGCCACTGAAGTAGAATCTATTTTCAGACGTTCAACACTTGGTAAGTATTATGTTTATGATACAAAAACCAAACAATTGGAATTGGTTGCAGCAGAAAAAATACAAGAACCAACCTTTTCTCCTGATGGAACCCATTTAGCTTACGGTTATAATAACAATTTATTTGTAAAAGATTTACAAACAGGAAATACCCAACAAATTACGTTTGATGGAGAAAAAAATAAAATTATAAATGGCATTACAGATTGGGTTTACGAAGAAGAATTTGGCTTTGTACGTGCCTTTGAATGGAATGCAGGAAGTAATAAAATAGCCTTTATTCGATTTGATGAAACCAATGTTCCTGAATTCTCTATGGATATGTATGGTCAGGACTTATACCAAACACAAAACGTTTTTAAATATCCAAAAGCAGGTGAGGCTAATGCTATTGTTTCATTGCATGTATATGATATAAACGCGGCAAAGACAACTGAAGTAAAGGTTGGTAAGGCGTATTCAGATTTTTATATTCCGCGAATTAAATGGACAAATAATCCAGACATTTTAAGTGCGCATTACATGAACAGGCATCAAAACGAATTGGATTTGTGGTTTGTAAATGCACAAACAAACACATCTAATTTGGTACTTGAAGATCGTGACAAAGCCTATGTTGATGTAACAGATAATTTAACGTTTCTAGAAGATGATAGTTTTATTTGGACCAGTGAAAAAGATGGTTACAACCACATTTATCATTATGATGAAACTGGAAAATTAATTAGCCAGATTACCAAAGGAAATTGGGAAGTAACTAATTACTATGGTTTTGATGCCAAAAACAAAACTATTTTCTACCAGTCTACAGAAAATGGTTCTATTAATCGCGATGTATATTCAATTAAATTAAACGGTCGCGATAAAACCCGTTTAACAACAAACAACGGAACAAATAATGCTGCATTTAGTGCGGATTTCTCATATTTCATCAATACGTTTTCAAGTGCAACAACAGCACCCGTTTACACGCTAAATAATGCCAAAACAGGCAAGCAAATCAAATTAATAAAAGATAATACAGAACTTCAAAATAAGTTGAAAAGCTACCAAATGTCTCAAAAGGAATTTTCAACTATAGCCATTAATGGGAACGAATTAAATATGTGGATGATTAAACCTGCTAATTTTGATGCATCTAAATCCTATCCATTATTCATGTTCCAATATTCAGGACCAGGTTCGCAAAGTGTTTCCAATACTTGGAATAGCGCCAACGATTACTGGTATCAATATTTAGCGCAAAAAGGCTATATTGTTGCTTGTGTTGATGGACGTGGAACGGGTTTTAAAGGTGCTGAATTTAAAAAAGTAACCCAAAAAGAACTTGGAAAATACGAAGTAGAAGATCAGATAGATGCTGCTAAAAAATTAGGTACTGAACCTTATATTGATGCAGCTCGTATTGGAATTTGGGGTTGGAGCTATGGTGGATTTATGAGTAGTAACGCCTTGTTCAAAGGAAATGATGTCTTTAAAATGGCTATTGCTGTTGCACCTGTAACAAGCTGGCGTTTTTACGATTCTATTTATACAGAACGTTATATGACAACACCTCAAGAAAATGCGAGTGGTTATGATGAAAACTCACCAATCAATCACGTAGATAAATTAAAAGGCGATTTCCTTTTAATTCACGGAACAGGTGATGATAACGTGCATGTTCAAAATACCATGCGTATGGTAGAAGCGTTAATCCAAGCTGACAAACAATTTGAATGGATGATTTACCCAGATAAAAATCATGGTATTTACGGTGGAAACACACGCTTACATTTGTATAAAAAGATGACCAATTTTATGGACCAAACTTTAGGTGATAAATTATAATTATCAACAGATACTATCATAACTAATTAACTAACTAACCACTAATATGTCAAAATCAATTTTAACAGAATCAGGAGAGCCTCAAATGTTTGGACACCCTAAAGGGTTGTTTTATTTATTTTTCGCTGAACTCTGGGAGCGTTTTAGTTTCTATGGAATGCGTGCGCTATTAATGCTTTACATGGTTAATGAAATATTTGTAGCATTAATAGAAAAGGATGTTGCGGCAGCAGCCGTTTATGCATCTTACGGTTCTTTGGTTTATGCCTCAACTGTAGTTGGAGGTAGAATTTCTGATAAAATACTAGGAATGCGTAGCTCCATTTTTTTAGGAGGTATTTTAATGTCTTTAGGTCATTTTGTTTTAGCTATTGAAAATGATATTGCTTTCTTTTTAGCTTTAGCTTTCATTGTTGTTGGTAATGGTTTTTTTAAACCAAATATCTCAACTTTTGTTGGTTCGCTTTATGAAGATGGTGATCGCAGAAAAGATTCAGGTTTTACTATTTTTTATATGGGAATTAATATTGGTGGTTTTGTTGCTCCATTACTTTGTGGATGGTTAGCTGCTAAATATGGTTGGCATTATGGTTTCGGATTGGCAGGAGTTGGTATGCTAACAGGCTTGGTTTTCTTTTGGAGTGGAATTAAAAAAAATGTTTTTGGAGATCGTGGTTTACCACCTAATCCAGAAATTTATGAAAAGAAAATTTTAGGCATTCCGCAAAAAACGTTTATTCCTATTGTTTCTTTTTTAAGCGCGCCTTTAATTGCTTACATATTGGCTTCTTATAAGGCTATTGCTGGTGGAGAATCCTTTTTAGGCGATCAAAACTATGTGAATTTACTTTTTAAGTTTATTGGTGTTGCCATTTTGGTGTACATGATTGTTATTTTATATAACGCCACATCTGATGAGCGTAAGAAATTAATAATGGCTCTTTTAATTACCTTCTTTATGACCTTGTTTTGGGGTTTTCATGAACTATCAGGAAGTGTGATTACTTTATTTGCTGATAGGAATGTGGATTTAGATGGTATTATGAATGCCAGTCAAACAAATTCTCTAAACTCTTTAGTTATTATTGTACTGTCAATACCTGTGTCATTGCTGTGGGCATATTTATCTAAGCGCAATTTAAATCCTAGAACGCCATATAAATTTGGATTAGGTTTAATTCTCGCAGGAGCTAGTTTTTATATCCTGTCATTAAGTGGAGGGAGTGCTGATGAAAATGGTATGGTGCCATTTGCATATTTATTCATCATGTATTTTGTAATCTCAATTGGTGAATTATTTATGTCACCGGTTGGTTTATCTAAAATCACGGATTTATCTCCAAAACGTATTGTCGCATTTATGATGGGTATTTGGTTTCTATCATCTGCTTATGCATTTCAAATTGTTGGGTTTATATCCAAACAATTAGCTGTAGAAAGTACAGATATTAATGTTGGTGGTTTACAAACGTTAGAGATTTATACAAACGGTTTCGACTTAATTTCTAAATATGCTTTAGGAGCAGGGTTAATTGTTTTACTGTTCTCTCCTCTTATGAAGAAATTAATGGGCAACGTTCACTAAATATTATTATATACTTTAACTAATTATACTATGAATACTGATATTGAAAATTTATTTAAAGACAAAGTAATTGGGCATCCAGCGGGATTATTTGTAATCTTCTTTACCGAAATGTGGGAGCGTTTTTCATTTTATGGAATGCGGATTCTTTTAGTGTTATTTTTAACGGCTCCAATTATCAGTGATAATCCAGGATGGGAATGGCCAAGAGAACATGCTTTATCTTTAATTGGCACCTATGGGTCTCTTCTATACTTAACACCAATTCTTGGTGGTTGGCTTGCCGATAAATATACAGGTTATAAATGGGCTGTAATTATTGGTTGTTTTCTGATGATGTTAGGTCATGCCTCTATGGTTTTTGAAACACCTTTTTCATTGTATTTAGGTCTAGGACTTTTAATTGTTGGTACTGGTTTTTTTAAGCCGAATATGACATCTATGATTTCTGAAATGTATAAAGGTAAAGAGTCTAAAAAAGATGGCGCTTACACCATTTATTACATGGGAGTAAACGCAGGTGCTTTCTTCGGAATGATGCTTTGTGGTTATTTAGCGGAAAATATAGGTTGGAGTTATGGATTTGGTTTAGCTGGTATTTTTATGCTTTTAGGTTTAATTCAATTCTGGTTAGCTAAAGATTTCTTTGGTCAAATTGGTGAGCGTCCTTCAAAAGTTCATGAAGTAGAATTACCTCAAAATATAAATGAGGAAAGTCCTAAAGAACATGAAGCATCCGAATCTATAGAGAAGCTGAACCCTTTTACTACCATTGATAAAGTTTTAATCTTGTTATCTTCATTAGGAGGTGTGCTCTATCTATTTAATGATCCAATGTCTAAAATAGGCGACATCAATATTTTAGATTTTAGCGTTGGTGGTATGGACGGTTCAAATGTGACAGTATTAACAGC
>DIAL01000119.1:4512-4812 GCA_002414705.1 Flavobacteriaceae bacterium UBA5079 | reverse complement strand
TAGTTCTGTTTTTATATTTAATTATAACTAGAATTTCACGCTATTCAAGAATAATAAGAGACCGAATAATTGCCGTTTCTGTATTTGGTGTGTTTACTGTATTTTTCTTTGCAGCTTTTGAACAATCTCTAGGTTCTATGACTCTGTTTGCTAGAGATTATACAGAAAGAGCTTTAACAGGTAGTTCGGCTATGATTTTTAAAGTAATAGATTTAATATTAACCGTTGGGCCTTTAGCTATCATTACTTGGGTATTATACTTGTTGTTTAAAAAGACTTATTCAAAAATCCCATATTCTA
>DIAL01000119.1:580-4329 GCA_002414705.1 Flavobacteriaceae bacterium UBA5079 | reverse complement strand
TAATGTTATTTTAGCTATTTCATTTGCCTTCCTTTGGTATATAGTTTTCTATAAAGTTAATAACGAATTTAGCAAAGATGCAACTGAGGTTCCTGCCACATGGTTCGGAATTTTAAACTCATTTTTCATTATTACATTAGCACCTTTATTCTCACGATGGTGGGAAAGTAAATATAATCCAAGTGCTGCCATGAAATACGGTATTGGTTTAGTGCTTTTAGGTCTTGGATTTGGTGTTTTAGTATTTGGAACTTTAAGTATTCCTCAAGGTGCGCAAACAGCCTCTGTAAGTATGGTGTTTTTAATACTAGCATATTTACTTCATACTATGGGTGAATTGTGTATTTCGCCCGTAGGGCTATCTTATTTAAGTAAATTAGTACCTGGTAGAATGATTGGTTTTATGTTTGGTATATGGTATTTAGCTATTGCAATAGGCCAGAAAGCGGCAGGAACTATGGGAGGAATGATTGATAAAATAACAGCAGAATATTCATTAAGTACATTCTTTTTAATCTTTACAATTGTGCCAGCTGCTATTGGATTGGTTTCTATGGTGTTAAATCCAATGCTTAAAAAATTAATGCATGGTGTTCGTTAATCGAAAAAATTGTTAAAATTTCACTCAAAACACGCCTTTTTGGCGTGTTTTTTGTAAGTTCGGAACATATATTACAACAAATACAACATGAAACATTTATTTTATACTTTATTGCTAGTTGTCGGATTTTCGGCAGTTGGTGTAGCGCAAGAAATTAATTGGGTAACGCTTGAAGAGGCTGTGGCACTTCAACAAAAAAATCCTAAAAAAATTATGATGGATATGTACACTAGTTGGTGTGGTCCTTGTAAAATGTTGGATAAAAATACCTTTCAAAATAAGGATGTAGCAGCTTATGTAAATAAACATTATTATGCGGTAAAATTCAATGCTGAAGGTAATGAAGTTGTTAATTTTAAAGGGAAAAAATATACCAATCCTGGGTATGATCCAGCTAAAGCTAATAAACGCAATTCTGGTCATGAATTAGCACGTTATTTTAGCATTCGCTCGTATCCAACTATTGTATATCTTGATGAAGAAGGAGGTCTATTAGCGCCAGTTGTAGGTTATAAAACACCACAACAATTAGAGCTCTATTTAAAATTATTTAAAAATAACGATCATGCAAATTTTAAAACGCAACAGGATTTTCAAGCGTTTGCGGAAGCTTTTAAACCCGAGTTTTCAAACTAATTTAGTTTTGTTTTAAAACAAAAGCGCCTTTTTCACCAGTATAGTGAAAAAGGCGTTTTCGCTTTTTACAGGTTTCAGCCCATCTTTTTATATACGATTTGTAATTGCTGCCATCAGCAATAATAACCTGCGGATTTAAAGAATCTATCAGTCGATTTAAATTGATTTTTGGCGATTGACTCAAAACTACATAATCTGGTTTAAAAGTTACGCTTTGGTACACACCCAAACTGTCAATTATTAAAAACTGTTTCTTGTTGAAATTGTAAACATTCTGAATGTCTTCATACTTTATATTCTTTATAAAACTACCAACACGATAATTAGAAATACTGTAATCGCTTTTTAACTTTAAGCTATCCAAATTTTGAAATACTTTTAAGTTGAATCCCGATTTTTCACTAATAATACTAAATCTGCTTTTATGAAACACCACCAGTTCAAGACCATGGCTATACCAATATTGGTTAACAAATAAACCCATTTGAAAAGCGCATGTTATAGCTAAAGCAAAAACGAGACGTTTGTAGGATTTTGAAATAAAATATTGTGTAAACAGAAGAATAATCAAATAAATCCCAATAACCTGAAACCAGTTTATAGGTATATCTCTAAAAATGAAAACTTCCTGTTGTGCAATCCATTTAAAAAATTGATTCATCAAACTAATAATGTCGCCAAAAATATCTGTAAATAGGCTTTTAGGAATGCCTAATAAAGCCATGCCAAAAATTAACAATCCATAGCCTAAAATGAATCCTAAAAAAGGAATTATAACCACATTAGTTAATAAGAATAATCCAGGAAATTGATGAAAATAGAATATACTTAAAGGAAAAATTCCTAATTGAGCAGCCAATGAAACAGTTATCAATGTAATGATTTTGTTAGGAAATGAATACGGTGTTTTTAAGCGTTCAAACAATAGAGGATGAACGGCTACAATGCCAATTACGGCTAAATAACTTAATTGAAAACCGATTTCAAATAAAATCATTGGGTTCCATATTAGCAAAATAAATGCCGAAATAGCCAACGTGTTGTAAATGTTGTATGGACGTTTTAAATACATACCAACTGTTATCACACTAAACATAGTTACGGCCCTTAAAATGGAAGGCGATAATCCTGCAACTACAGCATAACTCCATAAAATAACAAGTATTATAATGGCTGTAATGTAGCGTCCATGTTTAACACGTAACAAAAACGCCAATAACCATTTTAGTATGAATAAAATAATTCCAATATGTAACCCAGAAATAGCTAGAATATGAATGGCCCCAGCGTTTACATAATCTGAATATAATTCTTTACCAATATCTTGGCGTTGCCCTAAAAGGAGCGCATTGATGACTGCCAATTCAGAAGGGCTATAAGCATACTTTTGGAGTTCTTTATTTATGGTCTGTCTTATATAATCCGCATAACCATGTATACTTTGTTTTTCGGCAGATAATACTGAAATGGCTTCAGGTTTACTATAAATTTGAGCATAAACCTGATGATTCTCTAGATACTTTTTGTAGTCAAATTGATTCGGATTTAAGGGTCTGTATAGTTCTTGTAAATTACCAATTATTTGAATTTTTTCATCTACTTGAAAGTTAGATAAGGTGTCGTTTTTGTTAACATTTAAAAGGATGTTTCCAAAAACATGTGTATCATT
This sequence comes from Flavobacteriaceae bacterium UBA5079, assembly GCA_002414705.1. GTDB lineage: Bacteria > Bacteroidota > Bacteroidia > Flavobacteriales > Flavobacteriaceae > Algorimicrobium. Next base: position 1,423 of record DIAL01000119.1, on the reverse strand, counting down.
AATACGTTCTAATTTTGCTATATAGCGTTCGTTGTATGTATTTGGTTTTAAAACTTCTAAAATGCGTAATTGGAATAGGGAAAATTCTGATACAGACGTATTATATTGATTGGTGTAATGATTAGCATAATTTAAATGATTATGAAATTTTACACTTAAATTCCCAATACTTATAACCGTTAAATAAGTTGCAAGCCCAAACCAAATAGACTGTTTAAATTGATTTCGATTTATAAAAAAAGTAATGGTAAGAATTAGAAGAAATCCAGCCGTAAATACCACTGACGTTTTAAGTGAAAATGCGAATTGCAAGCTCACTAAAATGCCTAACATAAAACAACATGTTAGTTTAACTATTGGAAAATCAATAAGTTTCACAATAGTAAGTTACGAAAATAACTTATAAAATGCGTCGTGCTTGAACAAAAGCGAAATACCAGTACTTTTCAGAAAGCTCTGATGTCATAACACCGCGACTGGTAGTTGCATGAATAAATTCCACAAAACCAGTGCGTGATTCTGTTACAATCCCAACATGATTAACGTTTCGGCTATTTTTACTGGTTGCAAAAAATAATAAATCACCTTTTTTTACTTCTTTAACATCCACCCAATCACCCGTAACAGCCAATTGAGAAGTTGTTCGCGGCAACTGAATGGCTTCTTTTTTAAAGGAGGTTACCACTAAACCAGAGCAATCCATGCCTTTCTTTGATGTACCACCATACTTGTATTTTACACCATCAAAGGTTTTGGCATAATCTATTATAGATTCTGCTTTAGCTTCATACGTGCTAGTGCTGGTACTAGTTTTAGCGGCAGGGGCTGATTTGTAAGTTTTTT
>DIAL01000119.1:0-474 GCA_002414705.1 Flavobacteriaceae bacterium UBA5079 | reverse complement strand
TGGTACTAGTTTTAGCGGCAGGAGCTGATTTGTAAGTTTTTTTGGAGGATTTAGTCGTTTTTTTAGTCGACTTACAAGCCGAAAAACAGAGTAAGCATAATAAAATGAGTAAACTTTTTTGCATGTTTCCAAAAATACACTTTTTTGTTATAAAAAATAATAACAACTTAAAAACTTGGTTGGTCAACACATATAAAACGGTTACTTTTAACCTTTCAAAGGAATTTTACAATATGCATGTAGTCGATTTGTTTTCAGGTTGTGGTGGATTAGCACTGGGTTTTAAATGGGCTGGTTTCAATACACTTTTAGCGAGTGATGTCGATGAAAATTGCGAAAAAACGTATACGCACAATTTTCCTAACGTACCATTTATTAAAAACGATTTACGAGATATTTCATCTTCAGAAATAAAAAAAATAATTGCCAAACCTGTTGATGTGGTTGTTGGTGGTCCACCTTGTCAGGGGTTTT
>DIAL01000094.1:44124-50011 GCA_002414705.1 Flavobacteriaceae bacterium UBA5079 | reverse complement strand
ATACCATTGGCATCAATATCAAACGTTACTTCAATTTGAGGTGTTCCACGTTTTGATGGTGGAATGCCATCTAAATGGAAACGTCCAATTGTTTTGTTATCGGCTGCCATAGCACGCTCTCCTTGTAGCACATGGATTTCAACAGACGGCTGATTGTCAGCTGCTGTAGAGAATACTTGTGATTTTTTAGTTGGAATAGTCGTGTTAGATTCAATAAGCTTCGTCATAACGTTACCCATGGTTTCAATACCTAACGATAAAGGTGTTACATCTAATAACAATACATCTTTAACATCACCAGATAAAACACCACCTTGAATAGCTGCTCCTAGTGACACTACTTCATCTGGATTTACACCTTTACTCGGTTTTTTTCCGAAGAATTTCTCAACAGCTTCTTGAACTGCAGGAATACGAGTAGATCCACCAACTAAAATAACTTCATCAATATCACTTTTTGATAAACCAGCTGCTTTCATAGCCGTTTCGCAAGGTGCAATTGTACGTTTTACTAAATCGTCTATTAACTGCTCAAATTTAGAACGTGTTAAAGTACGTACCAAGTGTTTTGGTCCACTAGCAGTAGCCGTTACATACGGTAAATTGATTTCCGTTTGTGCAGTAGATGATAATTCAATCTTCGCTTTTTCTGCAGCTTCCTTTAAACGTTGTAAAGCCATTGGGTCTTTACGTAAATCTATATCTTCTTCTGCCTTAAATTCGTTTGCTAACCAATCAATGATTTTTTCATCTACATCATCACCACCTAAATGCGTATCTCCATCAGTAGATAATACTTCAAAAACACCATCGCCTAATTCTAAAATGGATACATCATGGGTTCCACCTCCAAAATCGAAAACAACGATTTTTTGGTCTGTTCCCTTTTTATCCATTCCGTAAGCTAAAGCTGCAGCAGTAGGCTCATTAATAATACGCTCTACTTTTAAACCTGCAATTTCTCCAGCTTCTTTGGTTGCCTGACGTTGTGAGTCATTAAAGTAAGCTGGTACTGTAATTACTGCACGTGTTACTGTTTGACCTAAATAATCTTCGGCAGTTTTCTTCATTTTTTGAAGAATCATAGCTGATAATTCTTGTGGTGTATATAAACGACCATCAATATCTACACGTGGTGTATCATTATCGCCTTTTACTACTTTATAAGGTACACGTCCTGCTTCTTTTGAAGATTCAGAATACTTATTTCCCATAAAACGCTTAATTGAATAAACCGTTTTTGTAGGATTAGTTACGGCTTGACGTTTTGCTGGATCACCAACTTTAATTTCACCGCCTTCAACGAAAGCGATTACAGATGGTGTTGTTCTTTTACCTTCTGCATTTGGGATTACAACTGGCTCATTACCTTCCATTACAGACACGCAAGAGTTAGTTGTACCTAAATCGATTCCAATAATTTTACTCATAATAGTTATTTATTTTAATTTGTATTTTCTGGTTTAACCCAGAAGTGTTGTGTTCTTATTTATTTTCGGAATGTATAAGTCAATGATTGTGCCATGACAAAAAATATGACACGATGTCAGATTGGTGTGTTAATGTGGATTAGAAAGCATTGTTTATGAAGAAATAATAGTATTTTTAAATTCTAAAAATTAATAACTATGAAAAACCTAATAACCTTATTATTTATATCTGCAATATTAATGACTTGTGAGGGACCTCAAGGAATTCCAGGCAGAGATGGTGGTCTAATTGTTTCGCCGGCTTTTGAAATTGAACTGGATTTTACAAATGCTAATAATTATGAGTTTTTTGAACCTTATGGTTTTAATACTTTTCCAGCAGATGTAACTTTAGTATATATTCTTTGGGATGTACAAAATGGTCAGGAAATCTGGCGTTTATTGCCACAAACGGTTGAATTTAATGATGGCTCTTTGATGTATAACTTTGATTTTACACGAACAGAAGTGCGTTTCTTTTTAGATGGAACAGTAGATTTCAACACATTAGATAATTCTTGGACACGCAATCAAGTATTCCGTGTAGTTGTTGTTCCTGCTGATAATGTAGGTAAACAAGATTTTACGGATATCAATGTGGTAATGGCATCTTACGGCATTAAATCTTTCGAAAAACGTTAAACAAAAATCCCTTTAGAATATCCAGTTGGTTTATTGAAAATCATAGTAAACTAAATGTATATTTGCTTTCAAAATAAAAAAAAATTACATGGAGTGTATTTCTGTTTTTGATATGCTGAAAATTGGTGTTGGTCCTTCAAGCTCACACACATTGGGTCCTTGGCGAGCTGCTGAAAGATGGATTGCCGAATTGAAAACCAAAAATAAGTTTGAAAAGGTAGAAAACATTACTGTAGATTTATATGGCTCGTTATCATTAACAGGAAAAGGTCATGCTACAGATTATGCCATTATGTTAGGTTTAAGCGGTGCGGATCCCGAATATATTCCAGTAGACACTATTGATGTTATTGTAGCTTCTGTAAAAAACACAAAAAAATTGCGTTTTAATAACGAGCGCACTATAGATTTTGATCCGAAAACAGATATTATTTTTAACAGAAAATTTTTACCATTTCATGCCAATGGTATGCGTTTTACAGCTACAATAAATGGACGAAAATCACATGCTTACTACTACTCTATTGGTGGTGGTTTTGTGGTTCAAGAAGAACGACAAAATTCCAAAGCCAATAAAATTATATTTTATTGCACGTTTCCATATCCCGTTGAAAATGGTGTGAAACTACTTGATTTTTGTAAGCAATTAAATTTACCCATTTCTGGTGTGGTTTTAGAAAATGAAAAATCTATTCGGAACGAAGAAACCATCGATTTTGAATTAAAACGCATCTGGAATACCATGTTGGAATGTATGTATGTTGGCTGCCATACGGAAGGTAATTTGCCAGGTGGTTTAAATGTTCGTCGGCGCGCTTATGATATGCACCAGAATTTAAGCAATGGTGTGCCATATGATTCTCCTGAAACTTGGTTACAAAGTATTAGACAAACAGAAGTTAAATTCCGACAAATATTAAAATGGGTTAGCTGTTTTGCTTTAGCTGTTAATGAAGTAAATGCGGCTTTAGGTCGTGTGGTTACTGCTCCAACTAACGGGAGTGCTGGTGTTATTCCGGCGGTTTTAATGTACTATTTGGTGATTGAAAACCATGAAGCGGATTTTGAACATATTAAGAAATTCTTATTAGTTGCTGGCGAAATTGGTTCCATCTTTAAAAAAGGGGCAACTATTTCTGCTGCCATGGGTGGTTGTCAAGCTGAAATTGGTGTATCATCCGCTATGGCTGCTGGTGCTCTATGCGAATTACTAGGTGGAACACCAGATCAAGTATTAATTGCTGCAGAAATAGCTATGGAACATCATCTAGGTCTTACCTGTGATCCAATTGGTGGTTTAGTGCAAATACCATGTATAGAGCGTAACTCCATGGGAGCCATAAAAGCTATTAATGCTGCTGAACTAGCCTTGGATACCGATCCAAAAAACGTGAAAGTACCATTAGATAAAGTGGTCCAAACCATGTGGGAAACGGCAAAAGATATGAATTCTAAATATAAGGAAACCAGTAAAGGTGGTCTGGCTGTTGGTGTGAATTTAACGGATTGTTAATTGGTTATTTATTTAAGGAAAGTTAATCAGTTTTACAGTCTTCTGTACGTCTAGAATCTACTAAATAAATTATTTTCCATTGACCATTGTCGTTAAATAATTGAAAAGAATTAACACCACAATGACTAAATTGGTCATTAAACCAAAACTCGTAGGGTGTCCAAGCGCTTGCTAAATTTCCATCTATTAGAATTGTATAGTCTAATAATTTTTCTTCCCATTTTTGATCTGGACTTTTTGATGCTATAGCTTTTAATAAATCATCAATATCTCCTGAACTAATCATATCCTTACCTGCTTTATTTTTAAACGTTGTTTGAGAGGGGAATTTACCATACATAACCGTTTTCATTAAAATTGTATCGCCAGAATGAAAACCCTCAAAAAATGTATCAATAGCTTGTTTAACAGATGTTTCTGAAGCACTTTGGCCAAATGATAAGGAAACCATTAAAATGGCTATATAAGTTGCTATTTTAGTCATAAAATGAATTTTAATTTTTCTAAATTAGTTTTTAAGATTTATTAATCCTTCGAATTAAAGAAAACTTTAACTAAATCAATTCTTAATTTATTAATTTTACAAGCATTTTAAAAATAACGTATGTCAGTCGCAAAAAAACAATACAAACGCATCACCGTAAAAACATTAGTGGATATGAAAGCCAAAGGCGAAAAAATATCCATGTTAACGGCTTATGATTATACCATGGCAAAAATTGTTGATGGTGCTGGAATAGATGTCATTCTTGTAGGAGACTCTGCAAGTAATGTCATGGCTGGACATGAAACGACATTGCCTATTACTTTGGATCAGATGATTTATCATGCATCATCTGTTGTGCGTGCTATAGAGCGTGCTTTGGTAGTAGTAGATTTGCCATTTGGAAGTTACCAAAGTGACCCAAAAGAAGCGTTACGTTCTGCTATTCGTATTATGAAAGAAAGTGGTGGTCATGCAGTAAAATTAGAAGGTGGGAAAGAAATTAAAGATTCTATAAAACGTATTTTAAATGCGGGAATCCCAGTTATGGGTCATTTAGGTTTAACACCTCAATCCATATACAAATTTGGAACTTATACCGTTAGAGCTAAAGAGGATGAAGAAGCTGAAAAACTTAAAGAAGATGCGTTAATGCTTGAAAGAGCTGGATGTTTTGCCCTTGTTTTAGAAAAAATCCCTGCTAAATTGGCTAAAGAAGTTGCTGAAAGTGTTAGCATTCCAGTTATTGGAATTGGTGCTGGAAAAGGTGTAGATGGTCAAGTTTTAGTTTTGCATGATATGATAGGCATGACACATGAATTCAACCCACGTTTTTTACGTAGATATATGAATTTATATGAAGATATGACTAGCGCCATTTCACAGTATGTTACTGATGTGAAGTCGGTTGATTTTCCGAATGATGAGGAACAGTATTAATAAGCCCCTTTGTCCTGCGGACATTTCCCAAAAGGGGGAAAAAAGTGTTCAGTAGCAATTTACAGTAATTCTCGCAAAATAGCAAAGTAAAGCATTCGTGAAAATTAGTGTAATTCGTGTCAAGTAAAAATAATCCGTGTAAATTCGTGTAATTCGTGTCAAAAGTTCTCTCCAACAAATCAAACCTCCAAGTCCTATACGAAGACAATCACCTAATCATTGTAAACAAACGTGCTGGAGATATTGTTCAAGGGGATAAAACGGGTGATACGCCTTTAAGTGATGTGGTTAAAGACTACATAAAAGATAAATATAATAAGCCTGGCAATGTGTATTTAGGTGTGGTTCATAGGTTAGACAGACCAACAACAGGTGTTGTTATGTTTGCTAAAACAAGTAAAGCTTTACCTAGGTTAAACAAGTTATTTGTCGATAAACAAGCCCATAAAACCTATTGGGCTTTGGTAAAAAATCTACCAGAAAAACAAGCCGATACCTTAACACATTGGCTTCGAAAGAATCCGAAGAACAACAAATCGACAGCCTTTCCAAATAAATCAGCTGATAGCAAAAAAGCCATTCTACAGTATCAAGTATTAAAAAAATTGGAAACGTATTATTTGATTGAGGTGTCTTTAGAAACGGGTCGTCATCACCAAATCCGTGTGCAATTAGCTAGTATAGGTTGCCCAATTAAAGGCGATTTAAAATATGGTTTTAACCGGAGCAATCCTGATGGTAGCATTAGTTTACATGCCAGACAATTGCAATTTACGCATCCTGTTTCCAAAGAAGACATTCATGTAACAGCTCCTTTACCTAATGATCCCGTTTGGAATG
>DIAL01000094.1:43253-43989 GCA_002414705.1 Flavobacteriaceae bacterium UBA5079 | reverse complement strand
GGAATGCCTGTTTAGAAGGTTAATTTTATTTGCTCACGATATGGATAATTGATTTGCAAACTTGTGCCTTGTTTAATTTCAGAAAGCATATCGAAATCCGCTTTAATTAAATCTGCACGACTTTTCATATTTAATAAGCCTGAACCTGTTTCTGCTAAATTCATATCAAAACCTTTACCATCATCAGCAATATTAATAATTAAATGCTTTTCCTGATAGTCAAGTTTTACAATTAAACTGGCTGCTGAAGCATATTTAACGGTATTTGAAATAAACTCCTGAATAATTCGGAATAAGATAATGCTGTCTTTGGAATTGGAAAATAATGTTACATTTCCTACAATCTCTAATTTTGCTGAAAGTAATTTTAATTTGTTTAAACGCGTGACTTCATTTTCAACCGATTTTTGAAACCCACGATTTACTATTACATCGCTATTTAAAGATTTTGAAAGCGCACGTACTTCACTTAAACTATCTTTTACTACATTTTTAGTTTCGGCAAATTGCTCTTTAATTGCCTCCTGAACATGCATATTCATGATACTCATTTGCATATTAGCTACAGAAAGTAACTGACCAATATTATCATGTAACTCCTGACCAATATTTTTTAACGTTTGCTCCTGAATTTCAATTTGGATATTAGATATTTGCTCTTGAAAATCTTGTTCCTGTTGAAGTTTTTCTGAAATCATTTTGTTTTTACGTTTCAAAAAAACAATAAAAAAAACAA
>DIAL01000094.1:40650-43200 GCA_002414705.1 Flavobacteriaceae bacterium UBA5079 | reverse complement strand
AAAAAAACAATAAAAAAAACAATGAAAAAAGAGAATAAAATAATTAAAACAAATACCATATAAATCAACAGGTTTCGCTCGGCTGAAGTAGATATTGGTTTTGGGTTTTGAAGTAAGATTGCTAAAGTATTAATCATAATCTGGGTTTGAAACAATGATTCCAATTGTGAATGATAGATACATAAATGTAATAATTATAAGGTATATAAAATACTTCAAATTTACATAGTCCATGTCTAGTAAACCAAAATAGGGCTGAAAAAAAACAAGTGGTGTATGTACTAACCAAAAAATTAAAATGGAACAAGTGATATAAAAATTTAACGATTTATAAAAGGTTAAAATTTTATCACTTTGTAAAATTTCAAGAAAATAATAAAATACACATTGTAATATAATTATACCGCCGAATACTTTAATGGAAACAAAATCTGCATTAAAAAATTGCTTCCAATTAAAAATAATGACAAAAACTGAATAAAAAAGAAATATGTACAAAGAAAATTTTAGTAGCTTTTTATGATTGATATTTTCCAGTATTTTAAAATAATACCAACCATAAAAAGCTACACATAAAATAGACCAACATAAGGTATACCACCAATAATTTTTTTCTAATAAAGTATTATCTAGGAAAGATAAAAATCCGTTATTTTTTACGAAAATTGTATATGTAGCAATAACATTAAAAACAACTATATATATTAAAAAATAAACAAAATATTTAGCAACTGTATGCTTGTATTTAGAAAAAAATATTAGACCTGTCATAGCGGCTAAAACTTCCAATACTAAATAAATCCAAATGATATTATTACTTATTAACTCTAACAACAAATTCTAAATATTATTGTGGGTAATTTGCACTTGGTGGGTAACCATTAGATCCTTCATTTAGTCCATCACCTCCTGGTATATCACCTCCTTTACGTTTAAAAATAAAAGGGATGCTAGATCCTTCTGAACGAGCAGGAACTCCTGTTGGTATAAAAAACAAGGTGGTATAACCAACTCCCATTTTTGGGTTATCAGCATGTGCACCTAAATAAACGCGCAAACCGTCCATTTTGTAACCTAGTGAGGTAGCTTGACTATCTGCGTATTTAATGTAATTATTAATATCTGTTAAAGAATACCATGAAGAACGATTATCACCACCTGTTCGTTTTACAATAGAATCGCTAATTAATTCATGTCTAGAATTAAAAGCTTGATCTAAAGTTCCTGCATGTTTAGGTGTAATAATACCAGATGGTTTAACAATTGTCGCACTTAAAGTTTCTACTTCACCTAAACAATTTGGACAGAAATAGTACGTAGTAAAAGCGCCAATAATGGCACCAATAATTAATAACGATACATTTTTCATTCTGACTTGTTTGGTTTTAATTAATAGACCCTAAAAATATAAAAAAGAATGTTATTGTCTTTGTATTTACACAATAATATAATTTTAATCATATTTTTTAACTATCATATTTATTGGGAATTAGCATTTAAGGTGTCAGAAAAATTTTACTTACCCCAACCAACCCTCACGATCTAAACTACGGTATTGAATGGCTTCACTAATATGTGACCCGTTTATATCAGAACTAGTTTCTAAATCGGCAATGGTTCTAGAAACTTTTAAAATCCTGTCGTAAGCTCGAGCCGAGAGATTTAAACGTTCCATGGCTGTTTTCAATAGTTCTTTGGACGCATCATCCAATTTACAGTGTTTTCGGATTTGTTTCACATTCATTTGTGCATTATAATGTACACTATCGGAATCTGAAAAACGTTCGGTTTGTCTTTTTCTGGCTGCTGTAACACGTTTTCGAATGTCAATAGAAGATTCGCCCTTACGTTCATCAGATAATTTTTCAAAGGGAACTGGTGTTACTTCAATATGAATATCAATTCTATCTAATAAAGGTCCTGACACTTTACTTAAATAGCGCTGCATTTCGGCTGGTGATGATGTTACAGGTGCACTTGGATCATTAAAATAACCACTTGGACTTGGATTCATACTGGCAACCAACATAAACGAACATGGATAGGTAACAGTAAATTTGGCTCTAGAAATAGTCACTTCCCGATCTTCTAACGGTTGGCGCATAACTTCTAAAACTTCACGTTTAAATTCGGGTAACTCATCTAAAAATAAAACACCATTGTGCGACATGGAAATTTCGCCAGGTTGCGGATAGCTGCCTCCTCCAACAAGTGCTACATTTCTTGTTATGTTAAAGTAAAAGATTTATATTTGATGAAAAATAAAATAATGAAGATAGGAATTTATCAACGTGTCTCAACCGATACCCAAAATAAATCAGGAGTTTCTCTAAAAGACCAAGGTATAAGAGGTCAAGAGTTTTGTAACGAAAAAGGATGGGATTATGAATTTTTTTCGGATGGTGGGTATTCCGGAACCTTACCAATTGAAGAACGCCCTGCTCTTAACGAGTTAATGAATAAAATTTTCTTAAAGGAAATAACCGGTGTGTTTGTTATTGAATGGGATAGATTTACTCGAGATATACACGTCGGTCTTGTTTTAAAAGA
>DIAL01000094.1:38974-40512 GCA_002414705.1 Flavobacteriaceae bacterium UBA5079 | reverse complement strand
AGACAAATAACATTCGTGTATTTGAAAGTAGTGGAGAAATCAATCTATTTGATGAAAGTCAAAGTCTATTATTAGGGATAAAAAATCTTCTCTCTTCATACGAAATACAACGTTCAAAGGTGAGGATAAAAAGAAGCCTTGAAAGAAATGCCAAAGAAGGTAAAGTTGGTGGTGGTAAATTAATAAACTACGGATATACAAAAGATGAAAATAAAAAATTAATAGTTGAAAACACCGAGAGTCTTGTTATAAAACTAATCTTCAAAAAATGTATAGACGGGGAAGGAACGAAGAAAATTGCTGAATTTTTAAACGAAAAAAATATACCTACTAAAAGAATGATTTTAGGAGGAGAACCTATGTCAGTAAAGAATAAGAAAAAAACAAAATTTATTTGGCGCGATAGTGTTATATACTCCATTCTAACCAACCCTATCTATATGGGTAAAAGAAGGTTTAAAGGAAACTTATATGATTGTCCCTCAATAATAAGTGAAGTTGAATTTAATCTCACACAAAGATTATTAAAAGAAAGAAAGAACTTTAAAAACACAACAAATAAATATTTCTATTTGTTAAAAGGTCTTATTTATTGTTCGGAATGTCAAAACAGATTTTACGGAAGAAAAAGGGAAGACCTAAGTGATAACCAATACATCTGTTCCTCTCAGAGATATAAAAATGAGTTCTGTGGCACAAGAGGTATAAATATTGATAAGTTAAATACTCACGTTTGGAATTCAATTCTGACTCTTCCTGAAGATATAAGAGAATCAATTGAGGACGAATTGACTCCGCTAAAAGACAAACAAGATAAAAAACTACTAAAATATCAAAAAACTCAATCAAGTTTATTAAGAAAGAAAGACCGATTGGTAAATTTATATAGCGAGTTAGATAAAGGTTTTGAGCATATTAAACCTCAAATTGATAATGTTATCAAAAAATTAGAGTTGGTAAATGAGAAAATAAGATTAACTAAAAAGGAAATGGTCTTAACAAAAAATAAAGAAGAACTTATAACTTATGTAAAAGAGCATCTATCACCTGAAAAATATGACGATGAAATATATCAGCAAAAAGTAATAAGGTCATTAGTTGATTCAATTAGTTTAAAGTTTAACAAGAAGGAAAACATTCATTTCATATGGATACAATTTAAATTAGATTCTTCTACGAAAATTCAGATGGGTAAAGAAATAAGTGTTAAATACAAGAAATCCGGATGGAGAATGGACGTCCAGAAAACGAATGTGAGATTCAGATTTAGTAATATATCACCAAGAATATCGGAATATCCAATAGTAAATACTGATAAAAAAGACTTCGTTATCAATATTGACGATAATAATCATAGAAATAAAAACCCTTTTAAATCATAATATTCTAAGACTCAATTTCTATTTTATTAATGTCGGGATTGTTTTTAACAAAATCTTCAAAACGAACAATAGATTGAGCCTTGTAAACACTTGATAGTTCGATTCCGTAGTATCGACAATTATTACCATATGCAATAATTCCTGTCGTTGCCATGC
>DIAL01000094.1:35974-38856 GCA_002414705.1 Flavobacteriaceae bacterium UBA5079 | reverse complement strand
AAGATATCAAGAACAGAGTCATTTGCGGTTGTAGTTGACAATAGACATATCATTGGAACCTCCATACCATAAATAGCATTATGTTGAAGAGAGAACCCTTTTCTCTCTAAGAGTTTTTTGAGATATGAATTATTAATCACGTTAGTAGTTAATACACTATTTGCATATCCGGCACCATCATTATTATTTCTTTCTATTTTATTTGTGGGATTAAAAAAAACATTTCTAAACTTTCTTTTTTTGTCCTTGTCCCCATATGTAAAGTGGTTTAAAAAATCATCATTTTTATCGAACCAATCGTCAACCCATTTGTATTTTTTTGAATCCAAAACAAAATGGAAAATATGTTCCATTGACGGCTGAAAAACATCATTGTTGTCATATGGTGGATTATTTTTAAACCATATACATTTTTGGGCAGTTATAAACCCCTCATTCTCTAATGCAAGTAATAGTTTTTCGGGGGTATTGAAATAATTACCCTCTCTTCTAACATCCATAACATTAATCCATATACTTCCTGTTTCCTTAAGTGTCCTTCTGCACTCCCTAATGTATTGAACTAACTTCTCGACGTATAACTCCGGCGTTCTTTCGTGACCTAATTGTTCCAACTCTTTGGATGCAATCGGTTTTTTCACACTCTTTCCGTCTTCAGAATATAATCTTATCCCACCGTAATAAGGTGGTGATGTGCATACACAATCGATAACATTATCATCAATTATATCGCTTAAGTCCTCACAACTCCTTGAGTAAATCTTAAAAAATTCATTGATTGGTTCTTTGATTTCCTTTGATACGGAGATATTATTATTTTCTCCCTTGACTTCTTTGAGCTGTTTTAGAATGGTATTTACCTTTTTACCCTTCTCTCGTTGATTCTTTAGATATTCCCATGCCTTCAACTCAGAAACCTTTTGTAATTCAATTATTAATTCTTGACACTCAACTAACCTTTTTATATTCGTTTCTGAAAAATCTGATTCATCAATAATTCCTTTCCGTATTTTATTCCCTTTCTTTTGCTTCTCACCCTTACCTGTTCCTTTTCTAATATCATAAATTTCCCCTATGGTTTTATATTCTTTAGCTAAAACTACATCAGATTTAATTCGATATTGTTGAAGTGATATTATTAAAGACTCTGAAACCTCACTAGCTAAAATATCCTCGAATATAACCGGAACCTTATCAATCTCTTTAATTTGTTTCGCACAATAATATCGTCTATTTCCCGAAATAATCAACCCGTCTTTCGACACTATTAATGGCACCTTAACACCATTCTCCTGTATGTTTTTAACGAATTGAATATCGACGAAAGATTGAAAAGAAAATTTCCCATAAAAATCATCTATAAATTGGTTGGGACGAATGGATGATAACTTTACTAACTCTGACATAATTATTCAAAATATTGAGGATACTTTTTTACTAAAAAATCTCTTGCCTTTAACTTGGAAAGAGAAACTAATTCAATGTCATTAATACCCTTATAATCTTTTGCGTCGTCAATTTTAAAGGAGTGATTAATTTTATGGATTCTTTCAGGTAGTGAGATTGAAATGCCTGCTCTGTAATGATTAGGATTCCTACTTTTATCAAAAAAAATCTTAATATTAGGTTCATAAAATTGTTTCAAATGACTATATGAGGGGCTTAATTCACTCAAGACAAGCTGTAATTCTTCTATTTTAGATTCAACTATTTGAAGGTCTGACTTTAAACTTTCGTATCCTTCTTGATTTAGATTAATTAAAAGGCTCATAATTCTATTATTTGAATCGAAGATAGCGAATAATTTTAAGAGGGTCAAATGACCCTCTTAAAATTAGTTATTACTTTCTCGAGTATTCATCTACCCCTCCAATAGCTCATACCCATAGTTCTCCTGCTTTGTCGCATATATGGCACCCCTCTTTTCGTAAAACAAATCATACTTTCTAAGATATATTCTCGTTTCATAGGGTGTGTTATTATCACATAGGAGTTCTAATGTGTCCAGAATCTTCTTTTTTAGTATCATATCTCCTCTACAATCAATTAAATAGTGGGCGTGGTAGTATTTATCATTCGGATTCTTTTCGATAGAGTAGAAGAGAGTTAAATGACCTTTGTTTTTTTGATGTTTTTGTATTAAATCGAAAAAGAAATTCATAATCTCTTTAATGTTCTTGATGGTCCCATTTACCGGAACGATATTTCCCTTGTAATTCCAATAGTGATTATTGACGTATCTAATTATCTTGGTCTCTTTCTCCTTTTTACTGAGTTTTCGTCTTTCACGGAATATCTCGTCAAGTATAGATTCGTGAATCAGTCTTAATGGCGCCCCTCTCTCTGTATTCACTATTTTAGTCTTAGTGGGGGGAATATTCTTTAATCTTCTCTTATATGTTGAGATAGAGATGGGATATATATTTAGTATTTCTTGTTTGTTATACCATTGTTGATTAAGCATAATAAGTCTATGTCCTTTGTTACAGGTTTATTGAAGAATATAAACTCTCGACATAATTTAAAGAGGGAATTTTGGTTGTCCTCATATAAATAATGAGCCAATTAAAATGACTCTGACCTTTGGAGTATTCTCATCTTAATAAATAGAGGTTAAATTGATTAAAGTCAAGAACGAATCTCACTTTTTTAAATAAAAAAAACAGGAGACGAACTCCTGTTTTTAATTTACTTACTCAACTCCGCTGACAACAACTTCGCTTGTTTTAATATAGTTTCTGTGGCTGACTTTTCAAGGTCTGGCGGATACCCGTGTTTTCTTAATATCTTTTTTACCGCAATTCTCATTTTCGCTTGAACATTCTCCCGAATCGTCCAATCAATACTACTATTGTTTCTGATGGTATCTACCAACTCTCGTG
>DIAL01000094.1:34223-35859 GCA_002414705.1 Flavobacteriaceae bacterium UBA5079 | reverse complement strand
CCGCAATGTGTCTTAAAATATCGTCACCTAAAACCGCAACGGCACTATCATTTATTTCTAAAGCTGAATAGAAGGCGAACTCCCTGAAGTCTAACCCTAAATCTTCCCCTTTTCTATCGGCTTCTTTTATTTCTTTGGCAAGTTTAATTAGTTCATCTATCACCTGTGCGGATGTTATTAGGTTATTCTGATAGTTTCTCACCGCATTCTCTATCATTTCAGAGAACTTCTTTGATTGAACCACATTGGTTTTTTCCCTATTCTTTACTTCGTCATTCAATAATTTCTTCAGTAATTCTAAGGCAACGTTTTTGTGTTCCATTCCTTTTACCTCCGCCAAAAATTCATCTGAAAGTATTGAAATGTCGGGTTTCTTTATTCCTGCCGCATCAAAAATATCAACTACTTCATCGGCAATTACCGCATCAGATAAAATTTGTTTGATGGCTGTTTCAATTTCTTCATCCGACTTTGCGTTTTTACTTTTACTCACCTTTACAATTCGAGTTCTGATGGCTTGAAATAATCCTACTTCATCTCTAATATCTGTTGTATAGGGGTGTGGAACTGAGATTGCAAAGGATTTACTTAACGCCAACACCGCATTTAAAAAACGAGATTTACCATCGTCTAAACCCAAAATATAATTTGCTCCTTTAATTGGGAAATAAAGTTTTTCTTTGGGTGTCAGTGAGAAGAATGACTTGTAATCAAATCCTTTAGGTTCTGATTTGTCTTTAGGTTGTTCGTTAAACATTTGAGATACGACTTCGTATTTATCCATCATCACCGAAGCTGCTTCCTCTTGGTCGAACGCTGGTTTTCCTTTACCTCCACTATCAGTATAGACAGATAGTGCTTTCTTTAAATCGGTTGCGATACCAATATAATCTACGACCAAACCACCTTCTTTATCTTTATACACTCTATTTACACGTGCTATGGCTTGCATTAGATTATGACCTCTCATAGGTTTATCTACGTAAAGGGTATGCATACTTGGTGAATCAAACCCCGTAAGTAGCATATCTCTTACTATGGCAAGTTTTAATGAGTCTTTTGGGTCTTTTAGTCGTTCTACTAAGGCTTTACGTGTTGGTTTGTTTCTTACGTGTGGTTGAAAGTTTAATGGGTCTGATGACGAACCGGTCATAATCACCTTTATCTGACCTTCTTCGTCCTCGTCATTATGCCATTCGGGTTTTAGTTTTACGATTTCAGCATATAAATCAACACATATTCTTCTACTCATACAGACAATCATTGCTTTTCCATCTAAAATAGCATTTCGTTCTTCAAAGTGTGAAACGATATCTTTGGCAATAATTTTCAGTCTATCCGGGTGTCCAACAATGGCCTCCAAACGGGTCCATTTGGATTTCTTCTGTTCTAATCGATTACTAATCCCTTCTTCTACCTCACCATAGTCTTCCATTTCTTCGGCAACCATAGAAAGTTGTTCATCTATCTCGTCTTTCTTATCTTGTTTTAAATTTATTTTGGCTAATCTATTCTCATAGAATATTCTAATGGTAGCACCATCTTCCACCGCTTGTTGAATATCATACACATCTATATAATCACCGAACACGGCTTGGGTATTTTTATCTGTATTTTCAAGAGGTGTTCCCGTAAA
>DIAL01000094.1:33074-34142 GCA_002414705.1 Flavobacteriaceae bacterium UBA5079 | reverse complement strand
GTGTTCCCGTAAAACCAATGAAACTTGAGTTTGGTAATGCGTCTCTCATATGTTTCGCAAAACCATCCATAAAATCATACTGACTTCGGTGTGCCTCATCTGCTATCACTACAATGTTTCTTCTATTGGAAAGTTCTTCAAAGTCCCCGTATATATTTTTTACTTTCCCATCTCCTAAGTCTATCTTTTCTTCTCTTTCAGGTAAGAACTTTTGAATGGTAGTAAATACGATACCTCCTGAAGATACCGATAACAATTTCTTTAAATGGTCTCTGTTTTCGGCTTGAACCGGTGTTTGTCTCAAAATCTCTTTACTCTGTGAGAAGGTATCGAAGAGTTGGTCGTCAAGGTCATTTCTGTCTGTTAATACAACTAATGTTGGATTATTAAGTTCCAAGACCAATTTACCGGCATAAAACAACATTGTAAAACTCTTTCCGCTCCCTTGTGTATGCCATATAACACCTGCTCTTTGGTCTCCTTGAGTATCGGTAGCTTTACGGGTAGTTTCTACCGCTTTATTTACTGCGAAATATTGATGATAACGTGGGACTATTTTTGTAATCTTCTCTTTGTTCTGTTGGAATAAAGTGAAATGGCGCACCACATCTAAGATGACGTTTTTATTTAACAACCCTTTTACCATTACTTCCATTTGAGGGGTATTTTGGTCTATAATATTTTTACCATCGATAGACTTCCAAGGCAAAAAGAATTGTTTGGGTGAGGTTAGAGAACCATAAAGGGCATCCCAACCATCAGAAGCGATGAGGAATGCGTTGTATTGAAATAGACTTGGTATGGCTTGTTTGTAGGTTTGGAGTTGATTGAATGCGGAATGGACATCCGCATTTTCATCCACCGCATTCTTAAGTTCTATCACTACTAAAGGAAGACCATTGACAAACAAAATAACATCAGGACGTTTGTTGGTGTTTCCTTCAATAATTGTGAATTGATTCACCACTAAAAACTCGTTGTTTTCAGGGTTTTTATAATCCACCAACCATACTTTATCACCTACAATACGATTGTCTTTTCTATATTCTACATCTACCCCTTCGGTGA
>DIAL01000094.1:30536-32940 GCA_002414705.1 Flavobacteriaceae bacterium UBA5079 | reverse complement strand
CCCTTCGGTGAGGTGCTTGTGGAACTGATAATTGTTTTGAAACAAATCCGGACTATCAGAACGCACTACTTTACGATACGCTTCTTCTTGGGCTTCTGAAGGTATAGTTGGGTTGTGAGTTGCTATGGATTGTTGTAGTCTGTTTTTTAGAACTACTTCATTATAGTCTCTTTCAGGACTTACCCCATCGGGTGATATGTCTTTACCATTAATATAATCATACCCCAAGTCTTTAAACTCCTGTATAATGATGTGTTCTATGTTGTCCTCAGATAATATCGCCATAACCTTAAGTGTTTTGTTGTAATTCTTCTATGGTTAATTCTCCCGAAATAAGTTTAGGAAGTAGGGTATCTCTTAAGTTGGTAAGGGATTGGTTTTCGTGTAAATTATTTAAAAGAAGTTTAAAACTATTAATTTGATTAAATGAAAATTCTTCAATTAATTTATCTGTTGGAAGCAAACATCTTATGGATTCAATTCCTTTTGAACTAATATTTGGTTGAGCACTTCCCATTGCTAAATCTTTTACGTTTTCAGAGAGTTTCAAAACATTAAACATATTGTAGATAAAAACATTAAAAACATCTTTTTTTGGCTCAAATTTACCTACTCGTTGATTTAACCAAAGTTTTTTTCTTGAGTTGATTACAAGACCTGTTTTACCTACTTCAGCACCGGTCATTGCGATAAGTATGTCTCCTTCTATGATTTCATATTTTTTAGAGAGATTTTCTGTTGTAGAATTAGAAACATATTGGGTGTTTAATATATCTACAATACCATTACTTATGTTTCTAATCTTAATAACTCTATTGTCACCAATTTCTTTAAAATCTTTACTCTTAAAAGCAAACCCATTAGTTATACTACAGAGACTTCCGAATTTTCCAACCTCCCATCCCTCAGGAATCAATCCCAATTCACTCTCAACCATTACACCACCGGAGGATTTATAAGGGTCTCCGTTTTCGTTGGGGAACTCAAAATCTACAAACCAACGTTTAAACAGGGTTTGTGCCAAATTTTCTAACTCTTGGTTTATTTTGTTGTTGAGTTCTATTTTATCGTCTAAAGATGATAAGATTTCAGCGATGGCGGTTTGGGTTGGAAGTGAGGGAAGTTTAAACGTGATATTCTTTACTACTGAAGCAGATATTTCGGAAAAAGTTGTCCCCGAACCTAAAGATTTAATTCTTTCAATGTTTGTTTTAATTAGATAATAAACAAAATTGTAGTCTGCGAGATTTGAATCCACTATCAAACTTTTGAAGCCCTGATTTGTAGCAACCTCATTTTTCGATATAGCTAAATAACCTATGGGTGCTCTTGAAGTTAAGAGAATAGAGTTGGGTGGAATTAATTTTGCTGACGAATTATTAAGTCCTTCTTTAGTTATACTTCTATCTCCTTTAGATATATATTTCTCTTTATGATTTGTAAGGTCTCTTGGAGTAATCCAAGAAATCCCTCCGCCAAAATATCTTTCGTTTTTTGTTGAAGGTGTTCCTCCACCTACAATTTCAGCAAATTCTTTTACTCTATACTCTTTCCATTCACTCATAATTCAATACCAATTTTAGTCAGGTTTGTCTTTATGCGTTCTTGTAGAGTTATAGATTCTTCAAAATAACCACTTAAGTTTTCGGTAATGGTTGCTATTTTTTCTTCAAATGGTATGCCGTCATCTTCTTCTTCCTCGGTGCCTACGTATCGTCCGGGAGTTAAAACGTAATTGTTGTCTTTTACTTCCTCCATACTCGCAGATTTACAAAATCCTTGTATGTCTTCGTAGTTTCCGTCTTTATTTCTCCAATTGTGGTAAGTCTCTGAAATTTGAGCAATGTCTTCATCCCTAAATTTCTTAGATTTACGGCTTACCATACTTCCCAATTTACGAGCATCTATAAATAAGATTTCGTTTTCTCTATTTCGGTATTTTTTGTTGTTTTTATCGCGAGCCAAAAACCACAAACAAGCGGGTATTTGTGTATTAACAAATAGTTGAGTAGGTAATGCCACCATACAATCTACCGCACCTTCGGTAATTAGTTTTTCTCTAATATCTCCCTCAGTTCCGGAGTTGGTTGTCATAGACCCATTGGCTAAGACAATACCTGCTGTTCCGGTATTACTCAGTTTGTTCATAAAGAGTTGGAGCCATCCATAATTAGCGTTTCCCGATGGAGGAACACCATATCTCCATAAATGACTATCCTGTAATTGTTCTCCACCCCAATCTGAGATATTAAAAGGTGGGTTGGCAATAATATAATCTGCTTTTAAGTCTTTGTGTTTGTCGTTATGAAAGGTGTCTCCCAACTCAATTTTCGCATCAATCCCTCTAATGGCAAGGTTCATTTTTGCTAACTTATAAGTAGTAGGATTACTCTCTTGTCCGTAT
>DIAL01000094.1:28782-30392 GCA_002414705.1 Flavobacteriaceae bacterium UBA5079 | reverse complement strand
GTCGATTACTCTCTTGTCCGTATACTGATATATCACCAATCTTACCTCCGTGAGCATCTAAGAATTTCTCACTTTGAACAAACATTCCACCACTACCACAACAACCATCATAGATTCTTCCTTCGTAGGGTTCTAACATTTCCACCAAGAGTTTTACGATACTTTCGGGGGTGTAGAATTGTCCTCCACGTTTTCCTTCGGCATCAGCAAACATCCCTAAAAAATATTCATAAACACTACCCAATAAGTCTTTACTGCTGTGTCCTTTTTCTTTGAACCCCACATTACCAATAAGGTCTAATAATTCTCCTAACCGAGTTTTGTCTAAGGCTGGTCTCGCATAATTTTTAGGTAAAACCCCTTTAAGTGTTGGGTTGTCCTTTTCGATAGCATCCATAGCATCATCAATATCTTTCCCTATGGAAGGTAATTTGGCTCTTTGATGTTGTAAAAAATTCCAACGTGCCGAAGGTGGAACGTAAAATACATTTTCAGCCAAATACTCGTCTTTATCTTCCGGGTCAGAATATTCGTCACCCTTAAGTTTCTCATACAAATCTTCAAAACTATCTGAGATATATTTTAAGAAGATAAGTCCCAATACAACGTGTTTGTATTCCGCAGCATCCATATTATTACGGAGTTTATCGGCAGTCGCCCAAAGGGTCTTTTTTAGTTCTTGATTCATTTATAGATATTAAAGTTCTAATATATCTGTTTTGAATAAGCTATGCAAGGAGAATCCAATAACAACCCAAATTTCCTGAAAAAAAATTCTGAAATTTTTTTGAACGTATATTAAATACAGGATTATCCCCAATACTTAACCCTAAACCATTGATTATAGAGGGGGGATTCCCCGGAGGAGGGGCACTATGGGACGGAGGGGAGGCCTCATCACAATAGGACGATGTTAATCTCTTATTAATTCTATAAACTCTTTAACAACCTCTTTGATTTGAAAGTAATTATCTGATTTTTGATTCGTTCCCGGAACTAAATACAATCCTCTATTTATTTCTAACATTATAGACTTCACCTCTTTGTTTTTCTTGTAATGTTCCATAGGAACAATGGTTCCGCTGTAAGGTTGGTCAATTCCAAGAGAAAATCCTTTGTCTCTAAAAAATTGGATTGATTTTTCTTTTAATTCATTCGGTGTATGGAATGAATCAATACCAATATTAAAGTCGGGACGATTAGGAGTCTGACTTAAATCTCGAATAAAAGGAACAGAAGGATAAGAATGACAATCTATTATTACTGCCTCACCCCTATGAGATAGTTGGCGATTCACCGAGGCACTTAATAACGAATGATGAGGATGATAGTATTCATTTAGTATTTTCTCTCTTAATGACTTATTGACTAATCTGATATCAGTTCCATCATCACCCTTTTCGTATAATACACCCATACCTACTTTCGACATTACCTCTTGTTCATCGTCAGAGAATCTTTCCGGGTCGCAGAATACTCTTGAAAAATTGGCGACTATCATATCATCTTCTTCAGACTCAAATAAGTCTTCAGTATGCCAGTCGGTTAATTTAAGTATTTCCTTTTTTAGATAATCTTCACCAACTACAAAACCATCAAAAAAGGGAATC
>DIAL01000094.1:27185-28701 GCA_002414705.1 Flavobacteriaceae bacterium UBA5079 | reverse complement strand
ATTTAGTCATGCGCTAAATTATAAAATAAATAACTAACCTCATCACAAATAAAACGATGTTATCTCCTTACTCTTATTACCATTGTGATTCCGGGAATAATCTTATAATTATTAAAATCGAAACACATACAAAAATCATTCAGTTTGCTTAATAAAAATTCTTCAATCTCTTTTAACATCTCCATCCGAATATTATTGGGGACGACAACATATATCTTGTCATTATACGATTGCCGGAACCCATTTCGGTAATCTCTATTTTTTTTATAGACCATTGAATCAATCCTGAGAGTAAAATCACTTCCGAACTTCTTTTTGAGCGAATGATTGAGGACTTTGTTAGCAATAATTACGGAGTCTATTTGTTTTAACATATCTCAAGTTTTTTTCTAATTTTAGTGATGGTGTTGGGATGTAGTCCTACTATTCGGGACACCTCAATATTCTTATATCCTTTTTTAATTAGGTCAATCGCCTTTTTGTTTTTGGGTTTTGACAAAAAAGTTAGAGTGTCCTCTGACGTTCCGTTGGCTCTTCCTTTATAAACCCCACGAGCCTTCGCAAGTTGAATCCCCTCATATTGTCTTTCTCGAATTTGCGAACGTTCCATTTGCGCTATAGACCCGAGAATATTAATTAATAGACTTGCGATGTGATTTTTTGTTCCGTCTTCATTCAAAGTCTGAATTCCTTGATTTATGAATTTTATCGGAATATTCTTTTCATCAAAATATTCAATGGTTTCAAGAATGCTTTTTAAATCACGACTGAACCGGTCAATGGACCAAACGTTTAATTCTGTTAGATATCCGTCATCCACAAGTTTTTTAATTTTTTTTCCTCCGGGTCTTTCCAAAAAGGGAATCGCACCTGTAACTCGGTCCTCAATTAATAAATCAAAATCATCTTTATTGACTCTCTGTCTTTCGGTATTTTGTGTTTCCGAACTCACACGAACATATAATACTTTCATAACACTCACATTTTTAGGTTAGTCTTTGTGTAAGGCTAAAATGCAAGCAATATTTAGATTATGCCGCATTAATACTAACTTTTTTGAGTTTTTGAGTGCCCCAATTTTGCGTATAGTCTTAAAATGAATGTTTTTCTATTTACTTTTTTCTTGCGATGACTATAATTGGTATATGAGCACATTAAAAGACATAAAAGAAGAATACTTAAAATCACCTCAAGAGTATATAAAGAATATAGAATCGAGTATAGGTATTAACATATACAATATAGATATAATTGAAGACACCAATATTTTTAAACTTTTAATCAATAATGTATCTAACTTTAAAGTTGATAACATCATTTGTAGTCCGTCTTTTGTTATTAATACTTTGGTTGAAGAACAAAAAGGATATACCCTAAAGATACATAACTGCCTAACATTTCATTATGGAAATAAGGGATTCATTCGTATTTCTCCTACTAAGGATAATAAGATAGAATTAACACGAATTGAGACCTCTGAACCCCAAAAAGGTATAGGCTCTGAATTAATGAATTT
>DIAL01000094.1:23461-27011 GCA_002414705.1 Flavobacteriaceae bacterium UBA5079 | reverse complement strand
TTCAAGCGGAACTAACCGGTGCTGTTGGTATGGGACATACCTACAAAACTAATCCAATTAATAAACAGCAGATGTTCTTCAATAAACACGGATTCTCCGTTGTTGATAAGCAGGGGTTAATTAGAATGGAGAAACCTTTTGAAAATAGAAGATTAAATATTTGAATTAATAACTTTTATGAAAGTTGTTATGTCTTGTTTTTTTATGTTGCCGAATACTTCAATACTTGATTCAGTTTCAAATAAATCGCTGAAGTGGTTTTTTAACATTCCAAAATCTTGAACTCCAACCTTAATATAATTAGGGTGTGGTTGGAGTTTTAATATTCGTGTGGTGAGGTCAGTTTTATTTAATATGCTTTGACCTTCAAATGCTAACCAAATTTCAATTTCATTACCATTAATATACTTTTTGTGAAATCCATTATCAACTTTTTTAAACCAATCCCTGTTGTAGATTCCTCCGGTCTTTGTCTTTCCATTGGTTAATTTTTTGAACCAATTGCTAACGGATTTATTTTTCTTAAAAAAATCTTCCCGGTTGTATTTCAATACAACCAAGGAGAAATAACTCCCATAGGTTTCATCTTTTTTCATTCTCTCGAGAACGACTTTAACCTTCTCAGTGTTCTTATCTGTCATATGTTGTCTGCGATTGATGAAGGGTATAATCACTATCCCCAATATTATTTATTACATTTAGTCCTGACCCACTCATAACGATACTTTCTATTTAAAAGTAAAAAATAGAACTATCAACGAACCCCAGACTAAAAGGTCAATTATAACCTCATTAATTCCTCGAATTTGATGGGTATTAACTCGTTATTGGAGTCTTTTTTTATCTCTAATATCCGTGAGTTAGGTAAGTATTGAAGAAATTCTATGTCTAACTCATTTAAAGTTAATTGTTCTATTCGTTCTTCGCTGAAGAAGTTCATCTCATATTTTGGGTAGATAAATGGATAGAGCATTGCCTCAGTTATTAAATTAACATCTCCATCTTCGCAGAAATCAACAAACGCAAGTCGTATTGTTGGGAGGTCATCTCCAATCTCATACATTAATTGAGTCTTAATAAACACCTTATCAGAATTAAACTTCTCCACCTCTTCACCAATAACTTTGTTTATACCTTTCAAGGTAAAAAGATTCGCCTCAAGGTTTTCTGACGTAGGGGGAATATCAACGTATGATGTGAATGCTCGGATAGGGAATCTTATTCCGGCATCGTTTAGGTGAATTCCCGTGAAGATAAGAACAGCGAATAACATATTTATATCTTCGGTTGGTGTTTCAGGAAGGTTTTCAATAACGAATAGATTCTCCCCATTCTCCTGTTTAGGCTTTGCGTCTCTTATTTGTTTAAATACTTCATTCATCGTTAAAAAGGTAACTCTTCTTTATCTGCACAATCGCAGTTAGTGAAAGTGAATATGACTGATGGTGATATCAACTGAATTTCATCTTTTTTTGATAATTTGTTAAGAATGTAGTCTTGAACTTTTTTCTCGGAAATCATATCTAATATTTGATTCACCGCATCCTTTAGTTCTTTGTCCGATTTGTAGTCATTAATTTCAAACTGATAATTAAATTTATTCATATTTTCTATTTAACTATAAATATGCGAGTAATTAGAAAAAACAAGTAATTGATAGTCAATATTTTAAAAAACTTTCACATTAACACTACAACATTTGAAATTGTATGATGCGGACTTCTAAATGGACGTTGTGCCATAATACCCATGTTTTCTTTAACACGACCAACAACCGAATGGATTTTGGTAGTTTCCAAGGCTTCACTTAATGTCATAGGTGGTAAAATACTTGGTAAACGTTTCGCCAACATGGTTTTTCCAGCACCTGGAGGACCAATTAATATAATATTATGACCACCTGCTGCAGCAATTTCCATACAGCGTTTAATACCTTCCTGACCTTTAACATCCGCAAAATCAAATTCCGGAAAATTGAGACTTTTAGTAAACTCTTCCTTAACGTCAATTATGGTTTGCTCCAACGCTTCACCTTTATCGAAATAATCAATTACCTGTGTAATAGTATCAACACCATACACATTCAGTCCTGAAACAATAGCAGCTTCTTTGGCATTTTGTTTAGGTAGAATAAAACCTTTAAAACCTTCTTCATGTGCTTTAATAGCAATAGGTAATGCACCCTTTATGGGTTGAAGTGTTCCATCTAATGATAATTCACCCATTATAACATAACCCTCTAAAGTATCCGCTTTTATCTGGTTAGTTGCTGTTAGAATTCCTATAGCGAGTGTTAAATCGTAGGCACTTCCCTCCTTTCTTAAATCGGCTGGCGACATATTAATAATAATTTTCTTGCCAGGTATTTTAAAGCCATTATTTTGAAGCGCAGCTGCTATGCGGAAATTACTTTCTTTAATAGCATTATCTGGCAATCCTACCAAATGATAGCCAACGCCTTTATCCACATTTACTTCAACAGTTATAGTAGTTGCTTCTACTCCAAATACAGCACTTCCAAATACTTTTTTAAGCATAATTGATTGATTTGCTTAAATGTAGTAAAAATACTTTTAGTAAAAGTCATGGTATTTTAGAAGCTTTTTAATAATAAACAAAAACTCTCCATGAATTCTGTAATAAGCTTTCGTTAGTTTTTAATTATATTTGATAACCAATCAAAACACAAAAAAATGAGCAAACCACCCTTTATACAAAACTTGACATTACCTGTTGTTGCGGCACCCATGTTTTTAATTTCTGGACCACAATTAGTCATTGAATGTTGTAAAAACGGCATTGTGGGTACGTTTCCTGCTTTAAATCAGCGAACCAGCGAAGGTTTTGAAGAATGGCTGATAGAAATTAAAACAGCACTTGCACATTTTGAAAAAGAAACCGGGAAGAAAGCGGCGCCTTTTGGTGTGAATTTGATTGTTCATAATACCAACCCTCGTGTTCAAGCAGATTTAGAATTGTGCGTTAAACATCAAGTACCTTTAATCATCACGTCTTTAGGAGCGGTTTCAGAATTGGTAGAAGCTGTTCATAGTTATGGTGGACTTGTTTTTCATGATGTTATTAAAAAACGTCATGCTGAAAAAGCTGCCGAAGCTGGCGTAGATGGTCTGATACTTGTTTCAGCAGGAGCTGGTGGTCATGCAGGAACTATTAATCCGATGCCATTAGTTTCTGAAATTAAACGCTTTTTTAAGAAAACCATTTTGCTCGCAGGCACCATAAGTACAGGTCGTGATATTGCGTCTGCTTTACAAATGGGAGCCGATTTAGCTTATATGGGAACCCGCTTTATTAATACCCAAGAAAGCAAAGCGCCAAAAGAATATCGAGATATGATTATTAATGCTGGTGCAGACGATATTGTGTATACTGCAGCTATTTCTGGAGTTGCTGCTAATTTTTTGGGACCAAGTATTAAAGCCATGGGAATTACCGAAGAAATGTTAACACGTGAGAAAAAAGTGGATTTTGGGGAAGAATTAACGGTTCATAAAGATGATGCTAAAGCCTGGGCAACTATTTGGTCTGC
>DIAL01000094.1:22113-23340 GCA_002414705.1 Flavobacteriaceae bacterium UBA5079 | reverse complement strand
AACTTAAAAGCGAATTTATTTCAGCCATTAAAGAACAGACTAAATATTTGGAAATTTATAAGTGATTTATTCTTCTTACTAATTATAAATTAATGAACTTTTAAAACCTACAAAACTTTACAAAGCTACCAATCCGCATCTGTGAAACTTTGAAAACTAATTTGCTTTTATAAACTCCAACGTTCGAAGTTCATTATAATAATAACCACGGGTTTGAATAAATCCCATGTGACCACCATATTTGGGCATTTCTAAAAATAAATTTGGGTTATTTATGGCTTCTTTAACGGGAAAACATTCCGGTGACAAGAAGGAATCGTTTAATGCATTTATAATTAGAGTCGGAATATTGATCTTCGGAAGAAACTGCAGCGAACTACTTTTCTTATAATAATCGGAACTATCTTCAAATCCGTGTGCTTTAGCTGTATAATAATTATCGAAATCGTAAAGTGTTTTAATGGATTTTAAGTCTTTTAATAAAATTTTATCGGGATGATTTTCTCTTTTAACTCGTAATTTGTTCACTAAATCACGTTTAAACTTTTCATGAAAAGGAAAATTTTTAAGTGTGTGTAATTCTTTGGCTGAACCCGCTAAATAACATGGCACGGAAACGGCTATTCCTGCTTTGACTTCTGTTGGAATATTTCGCGTTTCACCTAAATACTTTAAGGTAACATTTCCACCTAAACTAATGCCTTTAATATAAATTTCAGAATAGTTTTTTGTTCCAATTACATGTGAAATAACATCCTGTAAGTCTGATGTTGCTCCAGAATGATAGGATTGGAAATGCAAATTATCTTCACCAGAACAGCCTCTGAAATTAACCGATAACGCATCAATGTTATTCTCATTACAAAGTTTGGCGGTTCCAGTTACATAAGCGCGTTGTGCGCTACCTTCCATGCCATGTAAAATAATGATGAGTTTATCCGTTTTTTCTTCAGCATAACTCCAATCCAAATCCAGAAAATCGCCATCTGATAAGGTGATGCGTTCTCGTTTTTGAATGATGCCTTTTACTTGTCGGATTAAACCAGAATAAACAGTCGCAACAAAACCTCTTCTAAAAAAATAGGGTGCTTTATAAGTGGATTCAATGATGGGCATATTAAACTTCTAAAGGTGTAAATTTAAACGAATTCCCATCAAAAAGCCCTTTATCGCTCAACTTTAAAGATGGAATTACTAATAAAGCCATGAAACTCAAGGTCATATAAG
>DIAL01000094.1:12965-22043 GCA_002414705.1 Flavobacteriaceae bacterium UBA5079 | reverse complement strand
CTACCTAACTGTTTAGCCACATTATCTAGTTTGCTATAAGCTTCACCAATAGTTTTGGCATCTTGATCGCTCATGATTCCTGCAACTGGTAAAGAAACAATGTGGCTATCTTTCTCGGAAACGGCACAAATACCACCTTTGTTTTCTATGATTAGATTCACAGCCTTACAAATGGCTTCATCTGTTGCACCAACAGCAATAATATTATGAGAGTCATGACCAACTGAACTTGCAATGGCTCCGGATTTTAATCCGAAGTTTTTAATGAAAGCTATAGACGGTTTATCATTATTATAGCGATTAACAACCGTCATTTTTAAAATATCTTTTTCTATATTTGAGATTAAGTTTCCGTTTTCAATTAAAGCATCTTCAATGCTTTCATTAGTTACCAATTGTCCTTCTAGAGCTTCAATAACGCGAATCTGTTTGGCTGAAGATTCTATTCTAAAATCAGAAACCTGCTTTTTGGACGTATTGAAATTATTTAGGATTTCAAATTTTGTATGAGGAATTAGCGATTTTTCGTTATCAAAAACGACTTCACCATTAATAACGGTTTTAAGTGTTTTAAAATGGGTTAAATCTTCAACAACAATGAAATCGGCTGCATCATTCACTTGCAATAATCCAACTGATAAATTGTAATGTTTTACCGGATTTATGCATGCCATTTGTAATATTTGAAACACATCAAAGCCTTTAGCAACGGATCGAGCACATAATTGATTTATGTGACCAAGCAATAAATCGTCTGGATGTTTATCATCACTACAAAACATCATATTTTCAAAATGTTCTGGCAATAAATCAATCAACGCGTCAAAATTTTTAGCAGCACTACCTTCACGAATTAAGACTTTCATACCTTTTTGAAGTTTCTCCAAGCCTTCTTCATAGCTAAAACATTCATGATCGGTTGATATGCCTGCTTGAATATATTTCGTTAAATCGTTACCACGTAAACCTGGTGCATGGCCATCAACGGGTTTATTGTAGTGTTTTGCCCAAGCTATTTTCTTTAAAACCTCCTCGTCATCGAATAATACACCAGGATAATTCATCATTTCTGCTAAATACAAAATATCTGGATTCGCCATTAATTCTCTAATCCCTTCGGAATCTATCACTGCTCCAGCCGATTCAAATGTAGTTGCAGGTACGCAAGATGGTGCTCCAAAATTGAATTTAAAAGGTGTTTGTTTTCCATTATTTATCATGAATTCCACACCCTCAATTCCTAAAACATTGGCAATTTCATGCGGATCCGAAACGGTTGCAACGGTTCCATGATTTACGGCTATTCTAGCAAATTCACTTGGTACCAACATGGAACTTTCAATGTGAATATGTGCATCTACAAAACCCGGTAAGATAAACTGTTGTTTGTTATGCGAAACTTCTTCAATGGCTGAAATTTTACCGTTTGTCACAGTAATTTCACCTGAAAAAATGCGTTTATTGGGTATATCGACAATCTGTCCTTGAATCTTCATAAAATCGTTTCGGTAAAGCTACCTATTTTAACAAAAAAAGCGAGAATTAAACTCGCTTCATTTTTAATAAATTATTGTTTTTGCTTAAAGCGTTTAACCGCTTTTGTTAACCACTCATGATATTCATCAGCATCTGGAGTATAACCAACAGGTTTACTTATATCGTTGCCATCCGTATCTTGAATGACATATAAGGGCTGTGCATTGGTATTATAACGCACTTGCTGAAACTCCAACCATTTATGGCCAAAGGTTGTTACATTATTTCCTGTTAATTCAGATTGGTATTGCTCATCTTTCGGTAGTTTTTCTCTATCATCAACATATAAGGATATTAGCACGACATCATTATTTAATACATTAAAAACATGCTCCTTCACCCAAACTTGCTCTTCCATTTTACGGCAATTAACACAGGTTAATCCCGTAAAATCTAACATAACAGGTTTATTAACCGTTTTGGCATATGCTAAACCTTGTTCATAATCATGAAAAGCAATTAAGTTATTGGGACCATAATGTGCATGTTCTGGAAGTTCAACAGTTGTTCCTGATCCACTAGTGTACAAAGCAGGTTTTGTGTTACCAACACCATAAGGCGATTCACTATTCGTGCTCATTGGCGGTGGAAAACCACTAATTAGCTCTACTGGTGCTCCCCAAAGTCCTGGAATCATATAAACTGTAAAAGATAATGCTAATAATGCCATACATAAACGACCAACGGAAATATGTGGCAAAGGTGAATCATGTGGCAATTTTATTTTTCCTAATAAATAGAGTCCTAATGTTCCAAAAATAGCAATCCAAATGGCTAAAAACACTTCACGTGTTAATATGTGCCATTCCAAAACTAAATCCACCATAGACAGGAATTTAAAAGCAAACGCCAATTCTAAAAACCCTAAAGTTACTTTTACCGTGTTTAACCACCCACCAGATTTTGGCATGGAATTTAACCAACTTGGAAAAAAAGCAAACAAAGCAAATGGTAATGCAATTGCTGATGAAAAACCTAACATACTCACAATTGGCGCAATACCACCTTTTGTGGCTGCATCCAATAAAGCAGTTCCTGCAATTGGGAATGTACATGAAAAAGAGACCACTGCCAATGCCAAAGCCATAAAGAAAATACCCAAAACACCACCTTTATTGGCTTTATTATCCACTTTATTAACCCAAGAATTTGGCAACATAATTTCAAATGCTCCTAAAAAAGAAAATGCGAAAATCAACAAGGCCAGAAACATAATAGTGTTAAATGTCACTCCTGTTGAAAATTCATACATAGCATTACTTCCAAAAATAGCGGAAATAGCGGTTCCTAACAAAGTATAGATTACAATAATGAAGAATCCATATAGTAGCGCATTTTTAATCCCTTGACCGCGTGTTTTACTCTGTTTGGTAAAGAAACTCACTGTCATTGGTATCATAGGAAAGACGCATGGTGTTAGTAAAACTAGGAAACCTAAAAAGAATGAAGTGAAAAATGTCATCCAAAGTCCTTTAGTTTCATTTTCAGAATCTGAGTCTACTACTGTATTATCTTGAATGACTTCAGTTTCATTCGCTTTCAAATTAAAAATATTAGAATTTATCGATTTTTCTTCGGAAAGAACTGCCGACTCTTTTACTGAACCATCTAAACTAAAAGTAACTGATTTCTGTGGGTAAATACATCGCTCATCATCACAGGCTTGAAAGGCTATATCGACTTTTATAGTTTTTAAATCCGGGTTTAAAAGTTCTATCTTTTGCGTGAAGGTTGCTTCATTATCAAAAAAGTTTAAATCCATTTCAAACACCTTATCAAAAGCAGTTCTATATTCACTTTCTAACACTTTACCAATTAATTTAAAATTGTCAGCTTTGTCAATCGAATCAAAAACAAATTCGGTTGGAATGGGTCCGCCTTCTGGTAAGTCTTGTGAATATAAATGCCAGTGTTCTTCAATATCAGCTTCAAAAATTAAATTGTATTGCGTTTCCGATAACTTTTCGGTTTTGCCTGTCCATTTTACTGGATTTAAAATTTGAGCGTTTAACGAAATTGTAGTGACAAAAAGCGTTAAAAATAGGACTAAATTACGTTTCATTTTAAATACTAATTTTTTGTATTTGGTTCGTATTGTTAGTGACTTTAAATCGGTTATCAGCGCGTAAACCAATAACCCAAACAATTTGATTATTGGAACACAATAACCAAGTTTGTTCTTTTTCTGGCAAAGATAATTTTTCGTCTTTAAAAAATTTACTCAACTTCTTTTTACCTGCCATGCCAAAAGGGTAAAAATAGTCGCCTTTTTTCCATTTTCTTACCGATAATGGATATTTTAACAAATCTTTATCAACATAAATACTCGTTGCCGATGTTTCTCTAATTTCCGTTACATTCTCTAGTAATAATTGACCTATTGGAAAAGCAATTTGAGTTTCACCTTCTTCCAAATTAAACGAGTTTTCATCTTCATCTGTAGGCAACTCCGTTAAAATTAAAGTGGTTCTATCTTTTACCAACCTGTGTGTTTTTGATAGTACAAATTTTCCCGATTGTGCGTATAATAGTTGGTACACGTCATCCCATTCCGTAAACTGAAAACCTTTTAACAATTGATATAAATACACTTTCGGATTGGATAATTGTTGTAGTTTTTTAACATCCAACTGAATCACATTATTGGATGTATGAACTATTTTTTTCTGAATACGAACCAATGCATCATCAATTATTTCGACTGATTCTTGTATGTGCGTTTGCGTTTTTTGAAAATTTTGCAGGAATTGCGGATTCATTTCCTTTAGAATAGGAATCACATCATGACGTAATTTATTCCGAAGGTATTTGGTGGATGCATTGCTACTATCGTTACGCCAAACTATTTTTTCATTGTTTGCAAACAATTGTAAAGCGGTATGCGAAAATGGCAATAATGGACGAACAAGCTTACCATTTGTTTCTGGAATACCTGTTAAACCATCTAAACCGGTTCCACGCATGATATTTATAAAAAAGGTTTCCAAGTTATCATCTGCGTGATGAGCAGTTAAAATATAGTCAAAATTTAGTTGGTCTGCCAATTCATGAAACCAGTTGTAGCGCAATTCGCGAGCAGCCATTTGAATGGATAAATTATTTTTGGATGCATAGGTTTCGGTATCAAAACTTTCTACAAAAACTTCTAAATCTAAATCTTCGGCTATTTCTAAAACAAAATCTTCATCTGCGTCACTTTCAGCACCACGTAAATTAAAATTGCAATGTGCTAACGCAAAATTCAATTTTAAGTTATGACATAAATGCGTTAAAACTACACTATCCATTCCTCCAGATATAGCAATCAAAAATTTACTTTTCGTTAAAAAAGAAAGATTTTTATGAATGTGATTTTCAAAATCAATTTGTGTCATATAATTTTCAATAATACCTCAAATTTACACTTTTAAACCAATAATATGTAAAACTGTTATTCTTCTAAAACATCTCGCATGGCTTTGGCTTTTACCAGACATTCTTCGTATTCATTTAACGGATTACTTTTAGCTGTTATAGCTCCACCTACTGAAAACGACACATATTTGTTGCTTTCGTTATACACGATGCTTCTTATTACCACATTAAAATCGAAATTACCTTGAGGTGTAAAATAGCCAACAGCACCAGAATATAAACCACGCTTGGTTTCTTCTAACGCTTCTATAATACGCATGGCAGAAATTTTTGGTGCACCTGTCATGCTTCCCATAGGAAATGTGGATTCAATAATATCGACTGGATTCATAGTTTCTGGAACCGTACTTTGAACCGTAGAAATCATCTGATGTACTTGCTCAAAACTATATATTTTGCATAATTCTGATACGTGAACACTTCCTTTTATGGCTGTTTTTGATAAATCATTTCGGACTAAATCCACAATCATAATATTCTCGCTTCGCTCCTTTTCATCTGAAAATAATTGGTTCTGAAGCGCTAAATCTTCGTCTTCATTTTTAGAGCGTTTAGCAGTTCCTTTTATGGGTTGAGAAATGACTGTTTGTCCAGTTTTTTTTAAATAGCGCTCTGGTGAAGCAGATAACAGATATTTGTCATCTAATTTTAAAAAAGTAGCAAAAGGTGGTTTAGAAATTGAATTCAGATTTTCATAAATAGCCAATGGGCTGATTTTAGTGTCTTCAGCGTAAAATTCTTGGCAAAAATTAGCTTCATAAATATCGCCACGATGGATATGCGCTAACATGTTATTCACCTTTTCAAAATAAGCGTCTTTAGTTAAACGCATTTTTATTTTGATGGGATGTTCTACTACTTTTACTCTGCGTTCAAGATGATATTCTTCAACTTTGATTATGGCTTTAATATCCGTTTCAATCTCGTCATCAACCATATTTAGATACTGGATTTCAACTAGACTACCTTTAAATAGAAATATTTTTTTCGGTTGAAAGAAACACAAATCTGGAAACGCTAATCCATCAAAGTTATCTGATTTTAAGGGTTCAATGGCATTTTTCAAATCGTATGTCAGGTACCCAAAAACCCAATCATTTGTAAGCAATTGGTATTCTTTTAACTTTTGAAATGCATCTGTATAATCCGTTTCAATACTCGTAAACGCATCTACTGCTAAAACGGCATCATAGCTACTATGTGTTTGGGTAAAGGTATTAGAATCTAACCACATAATCTCACGAAATTGCTGACTCCAATGCAGTAACTGATTTTTAAAGACGTTAATGTCTTTTGGTTGATATGTATGCGTTTTTCTCAATAAAAAAGTTATTTACAAAGTACCGAAAATTTCATTGGATAAAAAAGAAGAAATGCAGTAGCTGTAACAACAATTTATAAAGTTGCAAAGCCATAAAGCATAAGACATATAAAACATTTACCTTTGTAGACTAAAACAGAAACTTTTGGACGCAATTACCTTTCAAGATTTAAAATTAAGTACGCCTTTATACAACGCATTAGACGATTTAGGCTTTACCAATCCAACACCAATTCAGGCAGAAGCCTTTAGTGTGGTAGCTTCAGGGACTGATGTGGTTGGGATTGCGCAAACCGGAACAGGTAAAACGTTTGCTTATATGTTGCCTATTTTAAGAGGTTTAAAATATTCAGAACAGGAAAGTCCCCGTGTTTTAGTTATGGTACCAACGCGAGAATTAGTGGTTCAGGTGGTTGACGAAATTGAAAAATTAGCCAAATACATAAATGTTCGCGTGTTGGGTGTTTATGGAGGCGTAAATATTAATGCACAAAAACGTGCCGTTGCAGAAGGTATTGATATTATCGTGGCCACTCCAGGACGCTTATATGATTTAGCCGTTAGCCGTGTGTTGCAATTAAAATCCATTCAGAAACTAGTTATTGATGAAGTCGATGTGATGTTGGATTTAGGTTTCAGACACCAGCTTATCAATATTTTTGATATTCTACCAGAAAGACGTCAGAACATTATGTTTTCGGCAACAATGACGGAAGATGTGGATGCGTTAATCAATGATTTTTTTACGGCTCCACAACGCGTTTCCATTGCTGTTTCTGGAACACCTTTAGAAAACATTGAGCAACATAAATATGCGGTTCCTAATTTCTATACGAAGTTAAACTTGCTGAAAAGCATTTTAAAAGATACTGAAACCTATAATAAAGTATTGATTTTTGTTGGTTTCAAGAAAATGGCAGATCGTTTATTTGATGCATTAGATGAAAATTTCCATGATGAATTATGCGTGATTCACTCCAATAAAACTCAAAATTACCGTTTACGAAGTATTGAACAGTTTCGCGCTGGTGACAATAGAATTTTAGTTGCAACCGATGTTATGGCACGTGGTTTGGATATTGATAATGTATCTCACGTTATTAATTTTGATACACCCAATTTTCCTGAAAACTATATGCACAGAATTGGTAGAACTGGTCGTGCAGAACGTGAAGGGCAAGCCTTACTTTTTTACACCGAAAAAGAACAAGATGCTCTGGAGCGTATTGAAGGTTTGATGCAAATGACAATCCCACAAATTGAATTCCCTGAAAATGTTACTATTTCTACAGATCTTTTAGAGGAAGAACGTCCTCAAATATTAGAACGCAATAATCCAACTAAATTACGTGACGAAGATGCTCCAGGTCCAGCTTTTCATGAAAAGAAAGAAAAGAATAGTAAGGAAAATTTAGGAGGTTCGTATAAATTTAAGATTGCTGCGAAATATAAAAAACCTAAAACTCGTGGTGATAAGAATTATAATAAGCGAAATAAGAAAAAATAGTTTAATCTAAAAGTATACATTATCTCCATAAACAATTAATAATACTAATAGTATTTGATAAAAAACTATTTGACATAAAAATCCCCTACCATTTCTGGTAAGGGATTCGCAAATAATCTGTTTTCCTTTTAAAACCTTCCTAACAATAATTTAAACAATAAACAAAGTTTGCTTTAAAATTCAAATTGACTATCTGCAATTTGCTATTATTCAATCTTTAAATATCTTCATTTTTTACTAATTGCCAAAATTTTCAAGGTTTATTTTAATAAAAACCATCTAAAAATCAATAAGATACATTGCTTTTAAACATAAAAAAGACCTTATTTGAAGTTTCATCAACAAATATAGTCTTAACTAAATATTCTATTTACTAAAAAACTATTTCTTGTTAAGTGTTTCCAATCTATTTTTATGGTAGTCGCTTCCACTTAATTCATAAGCCTTTGTTACAAATTTTATTGCGGACGGATAATTCTGTATTGCTTCAAAATAATCTGCCATAGAATCATATGCGTTTGCACTTTCCGGATAATATTTAAGCGCTTGTTCAAAATACATTTTAGATTTATCAAGCTGCTGCATTTCTAAATTCATATAACCACTCATGTTTAAAAGAAATTCAGGATATGGTGGAACAGCATATCCAAAGTGCTTTTTTAGTTTTGCTTCGCGAAAAGCCATAATTTTTAAAAGTTCGTCTTTACTCGTTTCTGCATTGTTTATTTTGGATGTATTTTCCATTTGAAACCATTTAAAGGTTTCCAATAATCCATCTTTTATTGAAGGTAACGGAATGGTTCCATGTAAATCATTTGGGTAAAATTGCCAGTAAAATGTTAAATCACTTTGCGAGTTGGTTTTCATTATTTCAGCAAATTGCAAATTGGAACGGGAAAACAACGTAAAATCGGTTGTATCATTCATTACATTTCCTAGGGTAACTTCTGGATTTTGCATGTGTAATTGTCCACTTAATGACATATATACTGATTTTTCTGATAGCTTGGTGTTTGCTAAAACGTCATTCATTTGTTGCAATAATATTTGATCATCCCAATCCAAACTTGGATCTATACTTAAATAGTTTGCAAATAGTTGGGATTTATGTATTAATGCATAAAGACTAAATAATCCACCATAAGAATGACCTATAAGTGTTCTGTAATTTGTTGCTGGATAATTTTTCTCAATATGTGGAATTAGCTCTGTTTCAATAAACCTTAAAAAAATTTCGGCTTCGCCATTTTCTTCAGAAAATGGCATACCATATTTGCTTGAAATTTTAGTTGGTGTTAAA
>DIAL01000094.1:9392-12903 GCA_002414705.1 Flavobacteriaceae bacterium UBA5079 | reverse complement strand
GTTCTATTTTCCGCGTTAGAAATACCTACCAATATCGTTTCAGGCATAAAACCACCACTGTAAAATTGGTGTACATTACTAACTATTGGAAACAATACTTCACCGTCCAAAAGAATAATAACTGGATATTTGTTTGAAGGATTGGTGTTAAAACTTTCAGGAACTTCCACAAAAATAGTTCGCGATTCCTTAAGAGTTTCTGAATAAAGGCTATCTTTTTTTCCAACTTTAGTAAGATAATCAGATGTTTGTGCCTGACCGACTAGTTGACTTAAGATGCATATAATGACATATAACATGTTACGCATTTTTATATAATTTTATTATTAGTAATTAAGCTTCTTGTTGTGACCATTTCAAAAAGAGAATACCTATTCTAGCAATAATAAAGGTCAACAATCCATAACCAGCTGTTAATAAAGACACTTTTAAACCACCTGCAAATACAGATGGATCTGCATCACCCATGGCTTGAACAGAATCGAAAGCTGTAATTAAACCAATTATGGATGCTAAAAAGCCTATAACCAAACCTAACAAACTACTGTCTGCAGCTAATTGGAGCATTTTTCTAGATTGAATAACATTAGATTTTAAACTACTAAATCCTTTAATTAAAAAAACAATGGATGCAATTAAACAAATTGTAATTAAAGACATCATGATGGGTCCACCTTCCGAAAAAGGATTTATGACTAATAAAGCTGATAAATTCATAAACGTATAGTTTTAGTTAAACACAATACAAACATAAGCTGCTTCCTGAATGATAACTTAAAAATGCGATGAATAACGGAATTAACCTTGGATATAACCTCATGTAGAAACCAATACTAAATCTGTTATTCGTCTACAAAATATGAAATCGCATGAAAAACGTTGTATTATTGTAGCGTAATTATTCACTATGTTTTTTAATAAATTAATTTTAAAAGCTTTTGTTCGGGTTTTACTACATCTTTTATTTTGGTGTGGTGTTTTGTTGTTTTTTACAAAATTCTTTAGTGCTAAAAATGAAAATTTTAATGACACACTTTTATTTTCATTATTTATAATGCCTATTACCATTGCTACAACCTATGTTTCAGCTTATAAATTAATTCCAGACTATTTAATTACCAAGCGCTATTTACAGTTTGTGCTTTATAGTTTATATACCCTTATTATTTCTGGATATGTCATCATGTTATCCGTATTTTTTAGCTTAATTTATTTAGCTAATTTTCAATACGAGGCTATGAATCCAGTTACTCGGAATATATTTATCATAACCTCTGGCGTGTACTTGGTGGTTATTTTAGTCAGTGCCTTTAAGTTGCTACAATTGAATTTGAAACACACTGAAAAAACAAAAAAACTGGAAAACAAAATTTTAGAAACGCAATTAAAACTTAAAGAACAGGAACTTCAGTATTTAAAAATGCAGATTCATCCACATTTCTTGTTTAATACATTAAATACCATGTATGGCTTTGCATTGAAGAAAGCCGATGAAACACCAGAAATGATTTTAAAACTCTCCAATTTGCTGGATTACTTATTATATCAAGTAGATAAACCTTTTGTACTTTTAACGGAAGAAATACATCATATTGAAGATTATATAGCACTTGAAAATTTGCGATTTAATGATACATTAGATGTCAATTTTAATTGTGATAATATTCCAGAAACCACAAAAATAGCACCTATGCTCCTGCTTCCTTTTGTGGAAAACAGTTTTAAACATGGTCGCTTAAAAGCAGGAAAACTAAGCATTCATATAGAGCTGAAGGTTGAAGGGAATCAGATTGTTTTTTCTATTGAAAATACGAGTTCTAAAATAGAAAATACAAAAGACGGTATTGGTTTGCAAAATATTCAGAAACGCCTAGATTTACTTTATAAAAACCAGTATCATTTAACTATTTTAAATTCTGATGATTTGTTTAAAGTACGTTTAACATTAAAAACTAATTAATTGCAAAACCCAAATAATATAGCCTGTTTAATTGTAGATGATGAAGCTATGGCACGAGATATCATTAGTTCGCACCTTTCAAAAATTGAAGCGATTAATGTCATTGCCAGTTGCAGCCATGCTATGGAAGCTTTTCAGGTAATAAGTAATCATAAAATTGATTTGGTATTTTTAGATATTAATATGCCTGATATTTCTGGTATTTCCTTTGCTAAATCCATTAATAAAAACATTAAAATAATTTTCACAACGGCTTATCGCGATTATGCTGTTGAAGGATTTGAATTGCAAGCGGTTGATTATTTATTAAAACCCATTTCATTTGAACGTTTATTAAAAGCCGTAAACACGTATTTTGATGTGTATGCAAACAAAGAAAGCGACATAAATCTGGTTACAGAATCGTATGCGTTTATGTTTGTACGTTCAGATAGGCGAATGATTAAAGTTGATTTTAACACGATTATTTATATTGAAAGTTTTAGCGATTATATAAAAATTCATCTCGCCAATGAAACTATTGTTACACGAGAAACTATTACTTCTATTGAAGCCAAACTGCCAAACGAACAATTTCTGCGCATTCATAGATCGTTTATAATAGCTATAGATAAAATTACATCTTTTACCAATGAGCATGTTGTAATACATGATAAAGCTTTAACTATTAGTAGAAGTTATAAGAAATCTGTTTTGGAGGTTTTGGAACGGTTTTAACTCATAACCCATAGTAATAAATTAAGATTTTTTTAAATTAATCTATTCTATTATACTTTTTCAAAACTTCCACCAATTTATCATGTGGTAAAGCATACGCTTTATTACCATTAATGCCTTCCATAGTTTCCGCAGCTATCATAGCATTAATTATAGCTTCTTCAACAGCTTGAACTGTAGCTTCAAAAACTGGCATGAGTTGATCGTTTGGATACATGGTAACCGTTGCCATATCGTCTCTATTAAACGCGTCTTCATTTGCTGTGGAGAATGCCAAAAATATATCGCCAGAACCATTACTACCACGACCTCCAACAATCCCAATTCCAAGTGGAATTCGTTGTGCAATGCGTTTTAATTGGTGTGGTAAAAGCGGTAAATCTGTTGCAACAATTACAATAATAGAACCATCACCTTCTTGTCTTCTAGATTTTGGTGGTGCGTTATATTTATAGTTTAATGTGTCTTTAAATTCTAATCCTACTGGCACTCCAGCAATAGACAAGTTTCTTTTAGCTCCAAAATTAGACTGAACAATAGCTCCAACGGTATAAACAGAATCTTTGATTTTAATAATTCTGGAAGCCGTTCCTGTTCCGCCTTTAAAACCTAAACACATCATTCCCGTTCCACCACCAACATTACCTTCGGCTATTTTACCCGTTTTGGCATCTTCAATAGCTTCTAATACATGTTTTTCTGTAACATGGAAACCGTAAATATCATTTAGAAAACCATCGTAGGTTTCGGCTACTACAGGATAGGTGTACCACCAATCTTCGCCTGAATACCAATCCGTATTGACATACCATTTTAAAACAGCATCTCGAACAG
>DIAL01000094.1:9004-9323 GCA_002414705.1 Flavobacteriaceae bacterium UBA5079 | reverse complement strand
CTATTAGTATTTGTTATCATAATAGGTGTTTCTAAAAAACCCGATTCGGTAACCCAAGTGGTTCCTGTCATCTCACCATTTCCGTTTAAACTATACCAATTAGCATAAACTGGACTGAATTTTTTGGCTTTTCCACGCGGAAAAATAGCAGTAACACCAGTTCTAATTGGTCCTTCGCCATTTATATTTTCTCCAGTTCCAGAAATAATAGTACTGTAGCCAACTTCCACGCCTTTTACATCTGTAATGGCATTAAATACGCCAGTTTCACCTGTAAAAGGAACACCCAAATCTCTAGCTCGTGGTTTTTGGGCAAAAG
>DIAL01000094.1:359-8812 GCA_002414705.1 Flavobacteriaceae bacterium UBA5079 | reverse complement strand
GCAAAAGTTATTATACAAATAAAACATAATGCGAAAATTGTGTAATAGTATTTCATTTTGATTGGTTTTTTTTCTAATGTATGATTTTCTAGTTATTCAACATGCCTGTTAAGTCTTTATTCTTATTCCGTAAATCTATTCCGCCTTCATAAACAGATTTCAAATTAACCAGAAAAAATGACCAACCTGAATCGCAACCCAATCGGATTCCACGTTTAGATTCATTATCAGTTGGGATATTACTTTGTATTAATTTTACTATAACAAATTCTTGGTGTTGTTCTAGGGTAATTTCAACAATGCAGTTTCCTGCAAATGTGAATTTCAATACGTCTTTTCCGTTAGCTTCAATAATATGGCCTGTTTCTACTATATCATATAGAAACCAAGACCATTGGTAGGAGTCGTTGGTTTTAATGCTTTTATTTCCAGATACTTGCTCCCCATTTTGTTTAAGGAAATTAGCGTTGCTTAAAAACCATTTTTCAATTTCTTCTGGGATTGTCCAAGCATTATATAATTCTGATATGCTTGCCTTAATAGCAATTTTCTTTGTGAAAGTTTCCCAGTTAAAATTATTCATAGCATTCTGTTTTTTTTGTTTTTATTAATTTTAAAAAAATAATCGAAAACTGAATATCTACTAACATTATGGAAAAAGCAAATAAATAAGTTAATTATCTCTCCCAAGGACCATCTTTAGTCACAACGGAAAAGTAGTTATTATCAAAACGAAAAAGTCCCATCCAACCACCAAACCAAAACCGACCGTCTTTATCTTCAAACATGCACTGTATGGCGTTGGTTAATAAACCGTCTTTTTTTGTGTAATTTGTAAAGGTGCTTCCATCATAACGATACACACCGTAGTTTTCAGCCGGAAACCATATATTTCCATTTGTATCTTGGTAAATAGTCCAGACTTCATTACCATTAATAACGCCATTTTCTGTAAAATTGGTAAATGTTTTTCCGTCATAACGACTAATCCCTTTATGATGGGTTGCAAACCAAAAATTATGATTTTTATCTTCTAAAATACGATTTATAGAATTGTTTGGTAAACCATCTTTTTCTGAAATATGTTTTAGTGTATTTCCGTTATACCTATAAGCACCTCTTGGTGTTCCAAACCACATGTTTCCTTTACTATCTTCCATAATTGAATGAATAATCTTGCTGCTAGTAACACCTCGCAACGCATCTGGCTCTGATTCAGGAATGGCAAAAGGTGTGAAATTTTTACCATCAAATGTATAAGCACCACCTAACGTACCAATCCACATCATACCTTTGCTATCAATAACCAAACACCATAAATTAGAATTTAATAAGCTATCTTTCTCATTAAAATTAGTGAAGGTTTCACCATTATATTTTGTTAATCCACGTTCTGTGCCAAACCAGACATGACCTTGCTTATCTTCAACTATTCCTCTTACTGCAAGACCGTTAAAACCTTCATTTTCTGAAAAATAGTCTAAAGATTTTCCGTTATACCGAATAACACCATCGCCATTTGTTCCAAACCATAAATTGCCTTTGCTGTCTTGAAAAATATTTCGAACAAAATCGCTTATTCGGTTGGCTGGAGGTTCATTTACAAAAGGCGCTCCGTAATAGGTGCTATTTACGGTTTCTTCTGCTTCTGAAATATTCTTGGTTTTTGAAATTGAATCGACTTCTGAATTTTGGTTTTCAGACGTCTTTGTTTGTCCGTTGCAAGCAGTTAAGAGAAATGAGCTTAAAACGAATAGACAGATTTTAGATAGAAGGTATATTTTTTTCATAAAAACGAATACATATTTTAACTTCAAATTTAGAAAGAAAGAATCCGTTTTAGCAAAATGAGATGTCAAAAAAGTGTAAAACTTTTGTATTTATTACATTCTAATCATTAAAAAGTAATGGAAACTATTGTAAATATTTTGATGCACAATTTCAAGTGCATATTATCGCATTTACATTTCCAAAGCGTTTTTTATTAGTGGCTTACAGTACGTTTTTAGTGAATTTTGCAAAATTTGGTTGTATACTGTTCTACTATGTTCCGAATGCAAGACATTTAAATCGTGTTCTTTTTAAAAAATGGTTGTGGTGAAAAATCAAAAGCGTTCGTTGTGTTCTATCTGATACGAAAAATAATGGTTTAAAATCAGTTTATTTGAGGTTGGACTATTAAAAAAGCAATAATTTTGGTTTCCATATTAATCATATTCGTAACGATTTTAGTAATTTTCAACCTTAATTAATAACAAGTTGATGACAACCAAAAACGACCCAAACCGACACAAAAAACCATGGCCAACTAAAGCAGCTATGGAACAGGTTTATAACATGAGTCTTTGGGGAAACAACAACGCACGTTTTTATTCAGGTGATGGATCTCATAATCCTGAATTGGTAAACCCATACCTAGAAGCTGTTACCTTGTTTTTAAATTCGTTTGAAAACCCTATAACCGTTGCCGATTTAGGTTGTGGCGACTTTAATGTGGGGAAACACCTAATAAAACACACTAAAAAATACGTGGCTATAGATATCGTACCTGATTTAATTACGCATAACCAAGAACAATTCCAAGCCGATAATTTAGAATTCCACTGTTTGGATTTAGCCAAAGATGCTTTACCAGAGGCTGATTGCGCTTTAATAAGACAGGTATTGCAACATGTATCCAATGCCGAAGTACAAAGCATATTGAATAAATTATCTGCTTATAAATATGT
Organism: Flavobacteriaceae bacterium UBA5079; assembly: GCA_002414705.1. GTDB lineage: Bacteria > Bacteroidota > Bacteroidia > Flavobacteriales > Flavobacteriaceae > Algorimicrobium. The sequence goes on along the minus strand of DIAL01000094.1, from coordinate 6,083 downwards.
TATTATAACAGAACATATTCCAAAAGGTGAATTTGAAGCAAATATAGATATTATTTCAGGTCAAGGCATTCGACTAAAAAAACACAGCGGTATAGACCTACTAAAACCACCTTTTAATTTGGTTGTTCAAGAGGATACAGAGTTATTGTCTATTCCATTAGAAAATGACAAAGGAATGATAATTACGACGCTTTATAGGATGTTTTAAAATGTACCATGGAGTCCCAAATATAAATAACTAAAAAACCACTTCGGTTGGGAAGTGGTTTTAAAAATTATCTAATAAATTGTTTTCATTGAGAATCTACACATGCAAAGCACGATCTCCAGTTGCAGCTAGAGCGGCCTCTTTAACGGCTTCTGCAAACGTTGGATGTGCATGTGACATACGCGAAATATCTTCAGCGGATGCTCTATATTCCATAGCAACAACTGCTTCGGCAATTAAATCTGCTGCACGAGCACCTACCATGTGAACACCTAAAATTTCATCGGTTGTCTTATCAGCTAAAATTTTAACAAATCCATCTAAATCCATACTCGCTCTACTTCTACCTAAAGCACGCATTGGAAATTGTCCTACTTTATATGCAACTCCAGCTTCTTTTAGTTGCTCTTCGGTTTTACCAACAGCAGCAACTTCTGGCCATGTGTAAACCACGCCTGGAATTAAGTTGTAATCAATATGTGGTTTTTGACCTGCAATAACTTCAGCTACAAATACGCCTTCTTCTTCGGCTTTATGCGCTAACATAGCACCTTTAATAACATCACCAATTGCATAAATGTTTTTGGTAGAAGTTTGTAAATGGTCATTTACTTCTACTTGTCCACGTTCGTTTAATTTTACTCCAGCAGCTTCCGCATTTAATCCGTCTGTATATGGACGACGACCAACTGATACTAGACAGTAATCACCTTTAAATTCAACTTCTTCGCCTTTTTTGTTATCTGCTTTTACAATGACTTCGTCACCAACACGTTCTACAGATTTTACTTTATGTGAAATGTTGATTTTGAATTTCTGTTTCTTCAACACTTTATTTAATTCTTTAGAAAGTCCGGAATCCATAGTTGGAATAATACGATCCATATATTCAATTACAGAAACTTCAGCACCTAAACGCTTGTAAACCTGACCCAATTCTAAACCAATAACACCTCCTCCAATAACAATCATGTGTTTTGGAATTTCTTTAAGTTTTAATGCTTCAGTTGAAGTTATAATTCGCTCTTTATCAATATTTATGAATGGTAGATTTGAAGGTTTACTTCCTGTTGCAATAATGCTGTTTTTAGCTTCGATTTCTGTATTTTCTTCACCAGAAATAGTAATATGAGTAGCATCTTTAAAGCTACCCAAACCTTGATACACATCAATGTTATTTTTCTTCATTAAGAAGTCAATACCACCTGTAGTTTGATCTACAACGGCTTGCTTTCTAGCAATCATTTGTTTTAAATTCACTTTAATTTCACCTGGAATATCAATACCATGTTCTTCAAAATGCTTAATGGCATCTTCGTAATGATGAGACGAATCTAAAAGCGCTTTACTAGGAATACAACCTACATTTAAGCAGGTACCTCCCAGGTTTGCATATTTTTCTATAATGGCAGTTTTTAATCCCAACTGTGCGCAACGAATGGCTGCTACATAACCTCCAGGACGAGAACCAATAATGGCTACATCGTATGAATTCATATAAATAATTTTTCAGGTTGTGTTAAACGAGTACAAAAATACAAATGTTTTACGGGAAGGCAATAAAAAAAACATAGGATAATGAGCAGATTTAAATGGGAAGCAAAAAAAAAGGGCAACACTAACAATTAGTTAGGTTACCCTTATTTAAGATCTCACCCTCAAATAATAGCTATACAAAAGTGTAGAATTATTTCAAGTTTCACAATACTCAATTTGAGTAAATTTAGAGGAAATTGTTGTTTATTTTAAGCATTCCTATCAATTCACCAGTAGATGATATATTTAATTTCTTTAAAATGTTACGTCTGTGTGTATCCACTGTATTTGAACTAATATTCAATAAATCGGCAATTTCCTTACTTGTATTATTTAAGGTCAACAAACGAATTACATCGCGCTCACGATTACTTAATCCATCCGTTAGTAACTTTTGTGAATAGTTATTAAAGTATTTGGTTTCGTATTCTTTATTGTCATTTAATAATTTCGCGGAAACGGTTATAGGCATATTAATGTTTTTATCCATTACTGTATAATGTGCCAAGCCTATAATGGGTTTCATATCTGAATCAAACTCTAATGGAGTTGTATTTTGAATGATATTCACATATTCATCATGCGCATTTTTAAGACGATAATTCCAAGTATAACTCATTTGGTAGCGCTTATTTACTGGAATTTCAGCCAATGTATATTCCATTAAATCATTTAACCCTTTAAGCCATAATTCAATATCTTCTGGATGAATGCGACTCCAAAAATTACGCATCCCTTCTGTCTTTAAAACATTTGTATCTAGACCTAAACAAGCGGTCATGTTTTTACTAACAAACTCAAAGGCTAAATCTTGTGTGTTGGTAATACAGAAAAACGTAGAACTGTAAGGCAGATAGACATCCAATTCCATGATTTTTTTTATATGCGTGTCCAATTCAGGATGCGCATACGACTTAAAAATATCGTGATAAATTTTTTTTATGTTTTTGTAAAGCATCGATTTGAGTTCAAAGGTTTCACTAAAAAATAACCCTTAAATATACACAATTATCTAACGCTTCGACTCGTTTACATGCTTTATAATCCACTCCAATTCTGGATCACGCTCATTAAAAACATCATCTAAAGTAGGAACAATTGTAATATCAGGCATGATTCCATAACCATCTGGTTCCACCTTGTATGGCGCATCAACTTGCATTAAACCTATGCGAACACGAACGTTAGTATTAGGTAATTCATATATTTTAAACAAACCTGCAACCGTTCCATTATAAGCACCTCCCGTTTCTTCGCCTACAAATATGGCTAAATTATTGGCTTGGATATTTGTTGCTAATATGGATGATGCGGAAAATGAACTCCCATTAATTAACACATATAAGTTTCCTTTAAAATTGTTTTCAAAAGGAGTTTTTGTTTTTGTATACTTAAAGTTGTAATAGATTTTATCGTCTATCTTTTTTGTTTTAAGTAAATTTTGTGTCACTATAAAAGGCGATAAAATTCCGGCAAAAATTTTTAAACCCAAAGGACTTCCATTACTCATTGTGTATACCATAAATGGCAGGCGACTAGTAACTTCACTACTATTAATAAATTTATAATCTTCCTGCGCTAAATAGCGATATAAATAGGCTATTTCTTCTATACGTCCGCCACCATTATCACGTAAATCTAAAATTAAATTGGGCGTTTTTAAGGAATCTAATTGGGCGAAACTTTGCTTGTAGAACTTTTTAAAATTACCATTTCCAAAGCCTCGTATTTTCATGACGGCAACCAAACTATCCCTTTTTACATAATTGAAATTACGAGTAAATTTACCATCGGAACCTTCTGAACCATAAATTTTATTTTGTAAACGCTTTTCTTTTGCTTTTTGCTTTCTTAATAATTTTTCAGTTTTAGTAAGTTTTACGACTTTGATTGAATCAGGATTTTGACTAATTGTATCAATCTTTTTAGACGTTGAATCTTTAGGGATGCGTCGGAAGGTTTTAGAATATAAGGAATCCTTCTGATTAAATGTAACAGAAAGACTATCTAAAAACCCTTTATCTCGTGCGTATAACCTTTGAAAAGCACGTCCCATTTGCCTATCAAAAAGTGTCGTATTAAAACCGTCAGAGGCATATTGTGTTTGGTATTTTTTCACTAATGCATCTATTGATTCATTCTCAATCTGAATTACTTCGCTTCCAATTAGCAGGGAATCTGATTTAGATCCAGTTACCCATAGTTTTTTATCCATATAACTAAAGTCTAAATCATAAAACTCAAACCGTTCTTTCATTAAGGCTTTACGTTCTTTTTTAGTAAATTCTATTTGAGGTGGCATTAACGAAATATGACCTTGACGCACTGCCATTAAAACAGGCGCTAGTTTTTCATAGAAATCATGACTGGTTAACGGTTTAGAAATACTGGTTTTTAAGCTATCAAATTTATAATCTAAATCCTCCTTTGATATGTATTGGTATAAACGTGGATGGTACTTTTGCAATTGATTATACACAGCATCTACATCTTTTTGAAGCGCATTTACACTGTGTAAACTAGTAACAATTTCATTATGTTTTTTTATACTTCCGCAAGATTGAACCAATAAAATAACTACTATAAAATAAAAGTAAGTATGCTTCATAAAGTTACGTTAACTAAAAATTAGATTCACGAAATTCGCCCTAATTTTTAATAAATAAAAATAGATTATCATAAATAAATAATAATTCACTTTAAATAATTATGGCTGTAGTATGCTTAACTTCATTTATAACAAACATACTGTGAGTACTACCTATATGACTAATAGATGTTAATTTTTTCACCATAAACTCTCTAAAATCTTCCATATCCTGAACCATGACTTTTAATAAATAATCATAATCACCACTTATATGATAACATTCGGAAACCTCTTCTAAATTTGCAACTTCACGCTCAAATTTTACAATATTTTCTTGTGTATGCTGAACCAATTTAATGTGGCAAAAAGCAACAAAACTGCGGTCTACTTTATCCTTATCCACCAAAGCTACATATTGCGCAATGACACCTTCCCGCTCTAATTTTCTAATCCGTTCATAAACGGCAGTAACAGATAAATTTAACTTATTAGAAAGCTCTTTGTTAGTTTGCTTCGCATCTTCTTGAAGAAATTGAAGAAGCTTTAAATCGATTGCATCAAAATTCATGGAAATTGAAAATTTTTCGTTATAAAAACAATATTAACCAAAACAGACTAAATATAAACTATCATTTTGAAATTAATTAGATTTATAAACTAAATAAACATCCATCTATTGATATATTATCTAATATTTCTGATTTTTACTGTATTATTAATTTTCAAATTCCAACATTATGGCATTCAAACCAGCAAATAACATTCAAGATTTACAATATTTTGGTGAATTCGGAGGCGTAAATCCTTCTATTTCAGATTCATCAACCTACACCTTTTTATCAGCAAAAACCATGTTCGATACCTTTGAAGGGAATGCGGATGGTTGCTATTTATATTCTCGACACTCCACACCTTCTAACTTGTATTTAGGTGAAGCATTAGCAGCCATGGAAGGTACCGAAACGGCAAACGTTACTGCATCTGGAATGGGTGCCATAACGCCTGTTATTATGCAACTTTGTGGTGCAGGAGACCATGTAGTTTCTAGTAGAACCATTTATGGAGGAACCTATGCGTTTTTAAAGAATTTTGCACCAAGATTTAACGTTTCAACTAGTTTTGTAGATATTACAAAATTAGATATTGTTGAAGCTGCCATAACAAAAAACACTAAAATTTTATATTGTGAATCTGTTAGTAATCCACTATTAGAAGTTGCGGATATTGCTGGTCTTTCAAAATTAGCAAAAAAGCACAATTTAAAACTTATTGTAGATAATACATTTTCACCCCTATCTGTTTCACCTGTGCAATTGGGTGCTGATATCGTTATTCATAGTTTAACAAAATTCATCAATGGATCTAGTGATACCGTTGGTGGAGTTGTCTG
>DIAL01000094.1:0-190 GCA_002414705.1 Flavobacteriaceae bacterium UBA5079 | reverse complement strand
ATGATTTACGAAATGTAAACGATGGAGCCTGTATGCTTTTAGGTTCAACAATGGATAGTTTAAGAGCGGCTTCTATTTTAAAAAACCTACGAACACTGCATATTAGAATGCAACAACATAGTTTAAATGCCACCTATTTAGCTGAAAAATTTGAAGCTGATGGTTTAAAAACAGTATATCCAGGTTTAGC
>DIAL01000092.1:49887-53452 GCA_002414705.1 Flavobacteriaceae bacterium UBA5079 | reverse complement strand
GGCTAGATCTAAAATTTTTCCAGGATATGAGGATTGTTTGGCACTTTCCATTTCACCTAAAGGATAGGGATCATCCAGTCCCATTAATACTTGTTTTGAGCCTTGATTTTTTATTAATAATTGGAGTCCGCCTGTATCATGAACCAGGGTGTCAAAAAATATGTTTTTATGTCCAACGGCTTTTCTTGGGTGACTTTTACCTTCAAATAAATCGGGTCTGCCATCAAATCCTTGAATTCGTCTGCCTAAATTAATTTGTGCTAATTGACCACCATGTGCAAAACAGGTTCGCATATTTGGATATTTATCTTGATACCCATTTAATGTTAAAAAATGGTAGGCATCTGCACATTGTGCTAACATCCAGATAAGGTGAAAACGCCAAGATGTATTTTCTAATTTAATGAATTTCTCACCATCATACGGATGGATTTCTATGGCTAAATTATATTTGTTTGCCAATTCAAAAATCGGCTCATTTTCTTCATCAAAAATACAACGCCATGTTCCAATGGTATCCATATAGTGGGTTGGAAGACATAGTAATTGCATACCTAGTTCATTTACACAACGTTCAATTTCCCAGCAAGCACCACGAACAAAACCTGGGTGTACCACAAATCCACAGGTGAATTTACTTGGGTTTTCGCGCTGCACTTTGGCATTAAAATCATTTTGAAAACGTAAAGCTTGCTTCATTTCTTCCACGCGCAGTCCGTTTCCATATAACTGCGATAAATTTAAAACAACGGCATGATCAATCTTAAAACGCTCCATCCATGCTAGTTTTTCATCTAAAAAGAAACTAGAATCCGTAATAGGTCTATTCCAATCTTTCTGAAGCATGAATTTCCGGTCTTTATCTACCCAAAAAATCCCTTTATCTTGCATAAATTGTGGAATTTCCTCTGGATAAGGAAGTAGATGTGAATGGCCGTTTATTCGAAGTTTTCGTTTCATATATTAGTCTTCTATTTGTACTTTTTTTGGTGGCTCCATGGTTTCACCACAATTAGGGCAGGTACGCTTATTTTGATCGCCATAATATTTATCAAAAATTACAGGCATATCAGTTTCAATATTTTCAACGGTAAAATCCTCTTCGTATAATTTGGTTGTGCAATTTTCGCAAAACCAAAGTAAAGCATCTTTTACACCTTTTTCACGCGGATATTCAATAACCAATCCAACCGTGTTAGCACCTCGTTGAGGCGAATGTGGCACTTTTGGAGGTAACAAGAAAATGTCTCCTTCTTTTATATGAATATCTTTAGGTTTGCCATTTTCTATCACCTTTAAAACCATATCACCTTCTATTTGATAAAAGAATTCCGGTGTTTCGTTGTAATGATAATCTTTTCGACTATTGGGCCCACCAACAACCATCACAATAAAATCGCCATCTTTCCAAACAACTTTATTGCCAACAGGTGGTTTTAAAAGATGTCTGTTTTCTTCAATCCATGCTTTAAAATTAATGGGAGGATATAAGGTGCTCATTTTATATTGTTTTTAAGATATGAATGATATAAAGTTACAAACTTTGGTGTCAATTTGTATTATATTCACTGGTGTTTATTTTTTTCTTTTTGCCAAATTGAAGGTCTATTATTCTGTAAGTATCGTTTATGATTTCTACTGTAAAGTAAATTTGATAGCGTGGTTTTAACTTTGAATTCGATTTTTTATAAATATTACGTTCATACCAGACAATGCTCCGGTTGTCTTCTACAAATTTGTGTGTATTAGATTCAATTTTATTTCTTGTGTATTCTAGGGATATAAAAGCAGATTCTGAATCTAAATACACCTGGTCAACAGTGTTTTTATGAGCTAAAAATGGAATGACATTATCAATTTGATGGTACTGAATCCAGTCTGCAATATTTTGCAATAGAGGCAACTGATTAATTTCTGCATTGGAATAATTTTCCAATGTGTATTGGGCGTTTCCAAATATTGAAAACAACAAAAAAACAATTGTGATATAAGTAGTTTTCATTTCTTTTTTACAGACTTTTTGTGCGTCCGCCATCAACAGGAAGATTAATTCCATTAATATAACTAGCACGTTCACTAGCCAAAAACGTAATGGCATCTGCTAATTCTTCAGGCTTTGCAAAACGTTTAGCAGGAACAGCTTGCTTCATAGCATTGGCAGCTTCTTCTTCGGTATTTCCTGTTTTAGCCGATTTGTTTTTTATAATTTCAGTTAAACGCTCGGTTCCTGTTGCGCCAGGAAGTACATTATTTACCGTAATCCCAAATTGCCCTAACTCATTGGCTAACGTTTTACTCCAATTGGCAACTGCACCACGAATGGTATTGCTTACACCCAATCCATCAAGTGGTTGTTTTACTGATGTAGAAATAACATTTATAATACGTCCATAACAAGCGTCTTTCATAAACGGAACAACGGCTTGTGCCAACACATGATTGCATTTTAAATGTTGTGTGAAGGCATTTTGAAATTCATCTAAATTGGCCATAAATACCGGTCCACCAGCTGGTCCACCTGTATTATTAACTAAAATATGAAAGCCATGATTTTTTAAAATATAGTTGGTGACTTTGGTTTTTAATTCTTCAGGATTGGTAAAATCTGCCACTATATAATCATGATTTCTTTGTTGAGGAAGTTCGGCTAATGTTGTTTTTAATTTAGCTTCATTTCTAGCAATTAAGGTGACTTGAACGCCTTCTTGCGCTAACGCTATTGCTGTAGCTTTTCCTATTCCTGCTGTGCTACCACAGACTAATGCGTATTTGTTATTTAGTTCTAGATTCATTCCTTTCCCAACCTTCCCAATGAGAAGGCGTTTTATTAAAGTTAAAATTATTATGTTTTATAACCATCAACTTTCTTCTCTTTATGAAGACTGAAGATGGGATTAGTATTTAATACATACATTCTTTGCTTCTGTAAAAAAGCGCAAGGCTTCAAATCCACCTTCTCTACCAACACCAGATGCTTTTACACCTCCAAAAGGCGTGCGTAAATCTCGCATTAACCACGTGTTTACCCAAACAATACCAGCTTGTAGTTGGTTACTCATACGCATGGTGCGTTTTAAATTGTTTGTCCATAGAGTAGCTGATAATCCGTATTTTACTTTGTTTGCCATTCGTAAAACTTCGTCCTCATTATTGAAAGGCATAATGGTTACAATAGGACCAAAAATCTCCTCTTGGTTTACGCGACAATCATCCGTTGGAACTTCAATTACAGTAGGTTCTAAATAATAGCCATTTTCATATCCTGAAATGGTTACTTGGTTACCACCACATAAAACAATTCCATTTTCATCTTTGGCAATTTGGATATATTCCATCACTTTCTCCAAATGTGGTTTGGATACCAAGGCACCAATATTTGTTGTTGCTTCGGATGGATGTCCAACTTTTAATGCTTGTATTCTAGCAACGAAATCGGTTTTGAATTTGTCGTAAATAGAGGCTTCTACGAAAATGCGGCTTCCACATAAACAAATTTGTCCTTGATTGGCAAATGATGAGCGAACGGTTGTATTCAGCATATCATCATAATCACAATCGGCAAATA
>DIAL01000092.1:46753-49743 GCA_002414705.1 Flavobacteriaceae bacterium UBA5079 | reverse complement strand
TGGGAGCAGCTGTTCTTGCAATGTATGCACCTGTTGCAGTACCTCCAGTAAAGGAAATAGCTTTAATATCTTCATGCTCAATAATAGCTTGACCAGTTGAACCACCTAAACCATGAACAATATTTAAAACACCTTTTGGTAAACCTGCTTTGTTGCAAATTTCGCCTAACATATAGGCTGTCATAGGTGTGACTTCACTTGGTTTGGCAACTACACAATTTCCAGCAGCAATTGCAGGTGCAATTTTCCAAGTAAATAGATAGAGTGGTAGGTTCCAAGGCGAAATACAACCTACAATACCAATAGGCTGCCGTAAGGTATAATTTATAGCATCTTGTCCCACGCTTTCATGACTTTCACTCGCAAATTGTGTAATGGCATTGCCAAAAAAGCGAAAGTTACTAGCCGCTCTTGGAATATCAATAGCTTTTGCTAATGAAATAGGTTTACCGTTGTCTTTACTTTCGGCTTCGGCTAAAGCGTCTAAATTTTGTTCAATTAACTCTGAAATTTTAAGCATTATCCGACTACGTTCATCTAAGGTTGTTTTAGACCAACTCGGAAACGCTGATTTAGCAGCTAGGTAGGCGTTTTCAACGTCTTCTTTTGATGAATTTGGAATTTGCCCATAAATTTCACCATTAGATGGGTTATAATTGTCCAGCCAATTATCATGAATTGGATTATGGAAATTGCCGTTGATGTAATTTTTGATATTCATTGTATTTCAAGATAATAGACAAAAGATAAAAGAATAGAGATATAAATGGTCTTTATTCTTTTGTCTTGGTTCTTTATTCTACTTTTTTATAAGCCATTACCTTAATTTCCACAACCAAATCTGGATGCGGTAATTGGTGTACAGCAACAGTTGTTCGTGTTGGTCCTGTTTCTTTTTCGAAGAATTCGCCGTATGCTTTGTTATAACCTGCAAAATCGTTCATATTTACTAAAAAGGAGGTAACATCAACCACATCTTTAAGTGTGGCACCTTCTTTAGCTAAATTCTTTTCTATATTTAAAATAACTTCGCGTGTCTGGGTTTCTATATTTAATTTTTTGGTACCCATTTCGTCAATTATATCAACGCCTGCAATGGTGTTATCTGATCTTCGGGAACTGGTTCCTGAAACAAATATAAAATCGCCTACACGTTTAGTATGTGGATAAGCGCCTCTTGGTGTTACTGTTTTTTCGCTCATAATAAAAAGCCCATCCTAACCTTCTCAATATGAAGGAACTTTTACTCGGGCGAAAATAAAAGTATTTTATTAATATTATTTTTAACTTTCCAATTCCCTTCCTTTGGAAGGCTTAGAGTAAACTTTTTACTTTAATCCAGCTATTCTGTCATCTTCGAGAATGGCTTCGGTTGTTGCTTTTACCTTTTGTAAAATAGTTTGTAATTCGTCTTTTGATAAATTTTCAACTTTCGTAATTTTACCATCGGCTAGCATATTTAATATAGCTTTGTCCTGCGCACGACCTCGTAACATAGCATCACGATAACCAACATCCTCATTAAATGTGACTAAAGAATATTTAGACGAATAATCTTCTGGAAACGTTTTTTCGAAAGCCATTTCCAACGTGCGTTTTTCTCTGAAGTTTGCATGATTAACATGCCCTTTCATTTCGTAGAAGTTATCAATAGCTAAATCGGCAATGGCATCTGTGTCTTTTTTACGAGACTTTTCATACGTATTAAAAATAGTTTCCCAATCTGCATGACCTTCCTCTAAAACTTTGTCAAATTCTACCACATCTTCAAAAGAGGCATTCATACCTTGTCCGTAAAATGGTACAATAGCATGCGCTGCATCACCCATTAAAAGCGTATTGCCTTTATAATGCCAAGGCGAACATTTTACAGTTCCTAATGGTGCTGTTGGATTTTCAAAGAAATCGTCTACCAAGTTCGGCATTAAATCTAATGCGTCTTTAAAGTATTTGGTAAAAAATTCCAAAACACGTTCTTTAGTTGTTAAATTATTGAAATTGTATTCACCTTCATCGTAACTTAAAAACAAGGTAACCGTAAAACTACCATCTAAATTAGGTAAAGCTATGAGCATAAAAGCTTCGCGACCCCAAATATGCAGGGCATTTTTATAGGTTTTATAGCTGCCGTTTTCACCTGGAAGTATGCTTAACTCTTTATAACCATGTGTTAAATAGTCTTGCGAGAAGCTAAATAGAAATTTTCGACTTAAAAAATAGCTTTTACGCATAGCCGAACCAGCGCCATCGGTTGCTATAATAACATCGGCATCTTCTATAAATTCTTTTTTTGTATCATGCGCTGTAAAATGCGCTGTGGTGTTTTCAAAATCTACAGATTCACATTTTCTATTGAAATAAATATTTACATTCTCGTGTTTTTCAGCTTCGTCTAGTAATAATGCATTTAATTGTCCACGCGAAATAGAGTTAATATACTCATGATCGCGACCACTGTAAGGTGCCAAATTTGTATTGCCTTCCATATCATGAAGCATACGTCCATTCATGGGAATGCAAAGTGGTATTACTTTATCCTCAAGTCCCACTAAATTTATGGCTTTAAGTCCACGATCTGAAAATGCCAGATTAATAGAACGTCCAGCGCTAATATCTACTTTTCGTAAATCTGGTCGCATTTCCATAACGGTAACTTTGTAGCCACGTTGACCTAGACGTAAGGCTAAAAGGCTACCGCAAAGCCCTGCGCCAATGATGAGTATGTTTTGTTTTTTCTTCATTTTTGTATTCTTTCAATAACAAAGTTGCTATATGTTTTGTTTTAGTATTTTTTTTATGTCTTGAATTTCTTCGAAAGACAATCTGATTTTTTTTAAATTAATAGTTTCTGCTTCATTATTTATATTGACGCAAGTAATTAAATCTTTTAATGAATAGAACTTGATAGTTGAAAAATCTTTATATTGAATACTTTTAATTATTTGATCTTTAATTATATATGTTATTTTTTTATCGGTTATTGTTAAAGA
>DIAL01000092.1:44917-46637 GCA_002414705.1 Flavobacteriaceae bacterium UBA5079 | reverse complement strand
GTTATTGTTAAAGAGTCATGCCCAAAATTAGAAAAGAATGATAACAATCCTAAAATTTGATATTCCCAAAAACTTACATCTGATTTTTTTCTTATTTTTAAGATTATATTCTCATCTCTTGTAAAGGAATTGCGATTGTTCATTTCATAATAACTTTTTCAACTTTTCAACCGTTCTAAATACATCCTCAAAACTGTTGTATAAAGGAACAGGCGCACAACGTATAACGTCTGGTTCGCGCCAATCTGTAATAACTCCAGCTTCGGTTAGTTTACGATGTAATGCTTTATCGGCATTTTTTACTTGAATAGATAACTGGCAACCGCGTTCTTTTGGATTGCTAGGTGTTATTATTCGGATGGCATCATTACCTAATTCATTAAGCAGAAATTCAAAATAACCTGTCAGTTTTCTTGATTTATCATTCAGTTTTTTAATTCCAATAGCATTAAAAATATCTAAAGATGCACGAATAGCTGCTAATGAAAGAATTGGTGGATTAGAGAGTTGCCAACCTTCAGCACCTGATAATTGATCAAATTCATCACGCATTTTAAAACGTGTTTGTTTGTTATGACTCCACCAACCTGTAAAACGGTTTAAGTTTTTATCATGTGCGTGACGTTCATGTACAAAAGCTCCTGCAAGACTTCCTGGTCCTGAATTTAAATATTTATAGGTACACCAAACGGCAAAATCGGCTCCAGAATCATGTAAATTAAGTTCAACATTTCCGGCACCATGTGCACAGTCAAAACCTACCATGCAACCGTATTTATGTCCGAGTTTGGTAATTCGTTTTAAATCGAAAAATTGTCCAGTATAATAATTAACACCACCAATCATAACCAAAGCTATTTCATCGCCTTGGTTTTCCATAATAGCTTCCAAATCTTCGTAGCGTGCTAATTCTTCGCCTTTTCTGGCCTTCCAGAGTACTAATCCGTCTTTGTCATCAAAACCATGATGGCGTAATTGCGATTCTACAGCATATTTATCAGATGGAAATGCATCTGCTTCAATCAGAATTTTATAACGAGATTTTGTGGGTTTGTAAAAACTAACCATCATAAAATGTAAGTTAGCCGTTAGCGTGTTCATGGTAACAACTTCAATAGGTTTTGCTCCAACCACATGAGCCATACTTTCTGTTAAAAACTCATGATAGGATAGCCACGGGTTTTTTGCTTCCGTGTGGCCTTCAACACCCAAGTTAGCCCAATCTTCTAATTCCTGATTGATGTAGTTTTTTGTGGTTTTTGGTTGCAGTCCTAGTGAGTTTCCACAAAGATAAATAAGCACGTTTCCATGCTTATCTTTTGGAATATGGAATTGCTCTCTGTAGGATGCTAATGGGTCGTTTTGGTCTAATTCTTTAGCGAATTCTATACCTGTTTTATAGTTGGACAACGTGATTGATTTTTCGGTTTCCCACAAAAATAAGAATTATAAATTTAGAAATGAAAGGGAAAAAGAAAAAGGGCTTCAACCATTGGATGAAGCCCTTTATTAAAAATATATAGGCGCTTAAAGCGGAATAATTACTATAAATACGTTCGGTTTGCTAGCTTTAGATGTTTAAGAATTAATTTATGGAAACATCTGTAAAAAATAATTCCCAATTATCATCCGTTTTTTTATGACTCAATGCTATTAAAATACCTTTGAAATTTTTGTTATTTTCCCAAGTTGACATCATGGATGGAGCTGCTGCATTACC
>DIAL01000092.1:33183-44803 GCA_002414705.1 Flavobacteriaceae bacterium UBA5079 | reverse complement strand
TGGAGCTGCTGCATTACCTTTTCGGTAAACCCATTCTTCAATTAAAAAATCAGAATTATAATACAAATCATAAGCATCACCAGGTGTGTAACCACCAGTATCTGGATATACTAGTGTTATTTTATTTAGCATTTTTTTGCCTATTGGAGAGGTTTCTTGAATCGGTTCAGAAAGCGTAGTTCCTGAATCCCAAACTAAATTAAATGGTGCTAATAGCCAGAATTTATCATTTATAAAGGCTTTGTCGGCATTTACGAATTTGCTGTCTATTTGGTCGCGGTTATAGCGTAAGGTGTCATTTGCAGTAATTAAAATAACATCATTTGTTTTTGGAGACCACACCCAAGAACGTTTAAAAACAGAACTATCTTTTTTTACGTTAAAAGCAAATGTCATGGTATTAACTTGATCCCAATTATCAAGACCATAGGCTTTTGCAATTTTTTCAGAGGTTGTTAATAGTTTGTCTTCCGTTGCTTCAATTTCTTCAACCACTTCAGTTTTCTTATCGGATTTACAAGATTGAATAAAAAGTAAAACACTAAATATTAGAATGTATTGTTTCATGTTAAAATGTTTAAGAAGTTGTAAAGTTATAGTAAATTGGGATATAATTGATTGGAATATGGATTTAGAAGAAAACTATTTTGCCGCAAATAAGGCTACTTGGAATAACAAAGTAAAAGTGCATGCAGAAAGTGATATGTATAATATGGACGGTTTTAAAAACGGAAAATCGTCATTAATGCCTTATGAATTGAAGGCATTGGGTGATGTTTCAGGAAAATCTTTATTGCATTTACAGTGTCATTTTGGACAAGATACTTTAAGTTGGAGTAGAATGGGAGCAAAATGCGTTGGCGTGGATTTAAGTGATGAAGGCATAAAATTAGCTAAAACACTGAATGAAGAATTAAAATTGGATGCAGAATTTGTTTGTTGTAACGTTTTGGATACGTCTAAACATATAACCAATCAATTTGATATTGTTTTTACCAGTTATGGTGTTATTGGTTGGTTACCAGATTTAAAACCTTGGGGAAACATGATAGCCGAACGCTTAAAAAAAGGAGGTACTTTTTTTATGGCAGAATTTCACCCAATAGTATGGATGTTTGATTATTTAGAAGACAAACCCATTATGAAATATGGCTACATGCAAGATGCCGTTATTTTTGAAGAATATGAAGGGACTTATGCAAATCAAGATTCTAAAATGATTAGTAAAGAATACGGTTGGAATCATGGTTTAAGTGAAGTCATTAATGCCCTAACCGATGCAGGTTTACAAATTGAATATTTACATGAATATCCTGAAAGTCCTTATAATGTGTTGCCGGATTTAGTGCCAACAGAAAATGGTATGTTTAAAAGGGCTGATAATTTGTATCCATTAATTTTTACCATTAAAGCAACGAAGCCATAAAAAAACCTTCTAAAAATGTCACCTAGTTTTTTAGAAGGCTTTTTAAGCTTAATGATTTGCCTTTAAAACTTCTGGCATACGTTGTTTGAAACGATTTAACCTTGGAATGGATACATTCTGGATGTAAGGATTTTCTGGATGTAAACGCTCATAATCTTGATGGTAATCTTCGCCAACCCAAAATTTTTGGAAAGGATACACTTCTGCTGCTACTTTTTTACCTAATTGTTTTTCCAAAGCATTTATTTTTTCTGAAATAATAGCTTTTTGCTCAGCGTTCTGGTAAAAGATAATTGATCTGTATTGGGAACCTGTATCTGGACCTTGTCCATTAATTTGTGTTGGATTTTGTGATGCAAAATAAACATCAATCAAAGTTTTATAACTTACAATTTTAGGATCGTAAATAATTTCAACAGCTTCGGCATGTCCTGTTTTACCTGTGTTACTTGCTTCATAAGTAGGGTTTTTAGTGTGTCCACCAGCATAACCAGAAATTGACTCATCTACGCCTTTTACACTCTCGTAAACAGCTTCTACACACCAAAAGCAACCACTAGCAAAATAGGCTTTGGCTTTGCCGTTTTGCATAGCTACTTCTATAGGTTCTGCATTAATAATGTCTTGTTGTTTTGGGTTAATTTGTGCTGTATTGTTACAGCTAAAAAACATAGCTGAAATAACAATAAGGAGTAATTTATTCATATTTGTAATTTTTCTTTTTGACGTAATAATCATGTAAACCTTATAAATTAAATGCTAAAATTTTATTAAAAAAAAAGCCTTCAAAAAAATTGAAGGCTTTATATTGTCTTTTAAATTAGCTTATAATTTAGAAAAAAGCTTATGCATTTTTTCGCGTTCTTCTTCAGCTAAAGCCGCATCAACTAAAATACGACCACTGTGTTCATCAGTGATAATTTTTTTGCGTGAAGCAATTTCCATTTGAACTTGTGGTGGAATAGTAAAAAACGATCCTCCAGATGCACCTCTTTCAATAGCGACAACCGCTAAACCATTTTTAACATTCGTTCTGATTCTTGTATAAGCAGCTACTAAACGATCCTCAATTGATTTTTTAAAATCATCAGACTTTTTAATTAATGCTTCTTCTTCTTTTTCAGTTTCAGCTAAAATAGCATCTAATTCACTTTTTTTGTGTTTTAGGTGCGTTTGGCGTTCTTTTAAGCGTTCTTTAGTCTGTGTAATGACATCCTTTTTCTGCTCAATTTGCGCTTTGTGCTCATTAATGTTTTTTTCAGCTAATTGAATTTCTAATTCCTGAAATTCAATTTCTTTTGAAATAGAGTTGAATTCTCTATTGTTACGAACATTTTTTTGTTGTTCGTTATACTTTTTGATAAGTGCTTTAGCCTCTTCAATTAGATTCTTTTTAGAGGTGATATCATTTTTAATAACATCTAAACTATCTTCAAGCTTTTCAAATCTAGTGTTCATTCCAGCAACTTCGTCTTCTAAATCGCGTACTTCTAAAGGAAGTTCTCCACGAACATTTCTGATTTCATCGATGCGAGAATCTACAAGTTGTAAGTCATACAATGCTCTTAAACGCTCTTCTACAGTTGCTTCTTTCTTTTTTGCCATACTCTAATAATACTTAACAGGATTTGTATTGGTCTTTGATAAAATTAGCCTACCTACCGGTAAGGCAGGTGCAAAATTAGTAATTTTTTTTGTAAGAAATGCTACTAAAAGGTTTTTTGTGAACTGCTCACTTTCATAATGCCCAATATCTGCCAAAATTAAGCTGTTTTCCGCTTGAAAAAAATCGTGATATTTTAAATCTGCCGTTATAAATATGTCAGCATCAGCATGTTTGGCAGCTGAAATGGCAAAGCTTCCAGAGCCACCTAATACAGCAATTTTTTGAATGGGTTTATTAAGAAAAGTTGAATGTCTAATAGTTTTGGTTTGCATTTGTTCTTTTAAGTACTTGAAAAAATCGGATTCTGTCATCGGTTTTTCTAAAGTGCCTATCATTCCCATACCAATATGTTGATTGGTGTTTTCTAAACTTGTAATTTCATAAGCTACTTCTTCATAAGAATGAGCAGCAAAAAGTGCTTTTAATATGTTTGATTCTAAATGCTTTGGGAATGTAACCGATACTTGGGTTTCTGGTTCAGAATGTGGTTTCATTTTCTTGCCTTTTACAGGGTTTGAAATTTCATTACCTCTAAAAGTTCCTGTTCCTTCTAGATTAAAACTACACTGGTCATAATTGCCAATGCTTCCAGCTCCAGCATGAAATAAAGCTTCCCGAATGTTTGAGGCTTCAGCATGTGGCGCATAGGTAGTTAGTTTTTTGATTGTTCCTGATTGTGGAATTAGAATTTTACGGTTTTTAAGATTTAGTTTTTCGCAAATCATGTCGTTTACACCATGAAAGGCATTGTCTAAAGCGGTGTGAATAGCAAAAATAGCTATGTTGTTTTGAATAGCTTTTATAACTACGCGCTCTACATAGTTTTTTCCAGTAATTTTTTTTAAACCTTTAAAAACAATAGGGTGAAAGCTAACAATGAGGTTGCAATTGGTTTCTATAGCTTCGTCTAATACCGCTTCGGTAGTATCCAAAGTTACCAATATACCAGTTACATGTTCTTGGTAGTTTCCTACTAATAATCCCACATTATCAAAATCTTCAGCATAGGAAGTTGGAGCAAAATTTTCTAAACAATTTATAACGTCTTGAACAATCATTTCTATTTATGTTTAACATCAAAGATAAAATAATTACTTTCGTTGTTATGAAGCTTCTTCGAAAAATATTATTTCCAATTGTTCCTATTTACTATTTGGTGACTTGGATGCGAAACCGATTTTACGATTTGGGATTTTTTAAAAGTAAATCCTATAATCTTCCTATTATATGTGTTGGAAATTTAAGTACTGGCGGAACTGGAAAATCGCCAATGATTGAACTTTTAATTGCACTTTTAAAAAATACGTATCAAGTAGCTACCTTAAGTCGCGGATATAAACGGGAAACAGATGGGTTTCGATTGGCTGATACGACTGATAATGCTAAAACGTTAGGCGATGAACCGTTTCAGTTTTACAGCAAGTTTCATAATGAGGTATACGTTGCTGTAGACTCTAACAGGCAGCGTGGTATTGAAAAATTAATAGGTTTACCAAAAAAACCTGATGTTATTTTATTGGATGATGCGTTTCAACACCGTAAAGTAAGAGCTGGATTTTATATCTTACTCACAACATATCAAGATTTATATTCTGATGATTGGGTTTTGCCAACTGGAAATTTGCGTGAGCCGAGACAAGGTGCTAAACGTGCACAAATAATTGTTGTAACAAAATGTCCTAAAGATATTTCTGTTTCCAAAAAAGAGCAGATTAGATTAAAATTGAAACCAAACGCGAATCAAAAAGTGGTTTTTAGTTTTATAGATTATTCAGATGTGGTTTTTTCAGAAAATGAAAGTAGAAACTTATTAGATTTAGAAAACGTTACCTTGGTTACTGGAATAGCCAATGCGAGTCCTTTAGTAGCGCATTTAAAAAATAGTGGTTTACAGTTTCAGCATCTAAATTTTCCTGATCATTATGCTTTTAAAGATGAAGATATTTCAATATTGGAACAACAGCATGTTATATTAACTACTGAAAAAGATTTTATGCGCTTGAAAGTCCATGAAAGTCTGTGTGAGAAATTATTTTATATACCTATAAAGGCTGTTATTCAAGAGCAGGATATTTTCAAGAATTGTATTTTAGATTATATAAAAATTAGTTAATTAAACAGATTTAGCTTCACTATTACCAATTAAAGCTTCGTAGAGTTTTTTCTCAAAATCCTCTTGTTTAAATGGTTTTGAAATAATATCTGTAAATCCAGCTTCGTCAAACTCATGCATTTTATCTTCAATAGTTACGGCAGTTAAGGCAAATATTGTTATGTTTTCATCAAATTTACGAATGCGTTTTGTGGCTTCAAGACCGCTAATTCCTGGCATATGAATATCCATTAAAACCACATCGTAATTTTCAGTATTTACTTTTTCAACAGCCTCTTCACCGTTATCAACAATATCACAATTTAATTTCATTTTGTTCAGGATTTTCTTCGTAATCATCTGATTGATTTTGTTATCCTCAACAACTAATATTTTAATATTCTCTAAATCAACGTCAGCAACATTATTAAAGTAATCCACTTTTTTAGGTTTCGCTTTAGGCTCTGCATATTTCATAGGTATTTCAAAAATAAAATTAGAGCCTTTTCCAATTTCACTTTTTAAATAAATTTTACCTTTCAATATTTCTATAAGTCCTTTAACAATGGATAAACCTAGACCAGTTCCGCCATATTTACGATTAATCTGAATGGATCCTTGAGAGAAGCTTTCAAAAAGTTTTTCTTGTTTTTCTTGACTAATTCCAATACCATTATCTTCAACTTCAAAGCGAATGGTATAATTATCACCATCTTGATGCAGTTTTTTAGTGCGTATACATATGTCTCCATCTTTTGTAAATTTTATGGAGTTACCAATTAAATTAATTAGTATTTGGGATATTTTAAGCTGATCTGCATTGTAGGTTTCTGGCACGTCATGTCCATAATCTAAATGTAATTTGGTGTTGTTATCGTTAGCCGAATTATTTAATGCTGCAATAACATTAGTTATTTTCTTTTTCAAGTTGAAGTTTTCCGGCTCGATATCTACTTTATTGGCTTCAATTTTATTTATTTGAAGAATATCGTTTATAAATGTTAGTAAATATTCACCAGAAAATTTAAGAGATTTTAAATGTTGAATCTGGTTTGGTTTTGGATCTTCATCCAACAACATATTGGTTAAACCAGTAACCGCATAGAGTGGTGTTCGTAACTCGTGGGTAACCGTAGACAAGAAGTTTGCTTTGGTTTTGGAAGCTAATTCTGCTTTTTCCATGGCAACAATAAGTTCACTGTTTTTAATGTGAAGCATATTGTTAGTTTTTAGTCTTATATTATTGTTTTTATATAAAGACAAGGTCAGTAATGATAAAATAGTAATTAATGCAATACTTAAAATGGTGGTAAGTTTACTTAAATTATTCTCCTTAATTTTTTCTTCAAGGTTAGCTGCTTGTTCTTTTTGAAATTCTGTCTGGTTGTTTAATAAAATCTTGATGCGCTTTTCTGGAGATAGATTTGCACGTTTTACCTGTAATAAAGAATCAGAAAGCGTCATGTACTTTTTTAAGTATTCTGACGATGACTTGAAGTCTCCATTAGATTCATTTAAATCGCTTAAAATTAAATAACCATTGGTAAGTACAGTATTAAATTTATAATCCTTTGCTAATTGAACACCTTTTGCAGCAGACTCTAAGCCGGCTTCTTGTTCGCCTAGAAGGCTTAAGGCTAGTCCGTTATGGATCATGGCGCTACTCTTAATTTTATCTAGTTCGTAGCGGTTAGCAAGTGCAATAGATCGTTCTAATTGTTTATTTGCTTTTTTGTAATCTTTTATTTTTATGAGTGCTTTTCCTTCGTTAAGTAGTACTTCTGCAACAAAGTCATCTAAACCTTCTTGATCAAAAAGCGTGTTTGCAGATACATAATAATCTAGTGCTTGTCGATACTCTTTTTTACTATTATAGACGTTTCCTATAGTTTTGTATGTCTCGGCACGATTAACATCGTCTTTTATAATTCGCTGAATTTCGTTAGCTTTAAATAAACTTGTAAGTGCAGAATCTGGTTCTTCAATTATATATTGAAGCTTACCAAGCTTGGCATAAATGATACCAATACTTTTTTTTGTGCTAATTTTTTCAGCAAGAACGAGTGCTTCTTCTAGTTTTTTTTGAGCTTCAAAATAATCGCTGCTTTCAATATCTTGTTGTGCTTGATTTATCTTGTAGTCAATGTTTATTTGAATGGCCTCAATATCTTCACTAATTTCATCTTGCGCTGATAAACTGAAGCTTAACAGCATAAAAATAAAGTATATATATTTATTTATCTGGGACATGATTCATATAACGATTGCCGACAAATATAATTAT
Organism: Flavobacteriaceae bacterium UBA5079; assembly: GCA_002414705.1. GTDB lineage: Bacteria > Bacteroidota > Bacteroidia > Flavobacteriales > Flavobacteriaceae > Algorimicrobium. Next base: position 37,335 of record DIAL01000092.1, on the reverse strand, counting down.
TTATTCGATAAAAGTTGTTTTTTAGCCGATAAAAAGCAAATTAAATCAATGATTCTTTGAGAATAGGCAGTTTCATTATCATACCAGCCAATTATTTTTACCATATTTCCGATGACAGATGTCATCTGGGAATCGAATACACAGGAGTGTGGATTTCCTACAATATCAATGGAAACGATGGGATCTTCTGTATATGCTAATACATTTTTTAAATACCCTTCAGAAGCTTTTTTAAAGGCATCATTTACAGTTTCTATACTAGCTGCATTTTCAACATTGAAGGTGATATCTGTTAATGAACCATTTGCCACTGGAACTCGAATGCCACATCCACCAATAACATCTGATAGTTCTGGGAAAATACGCGTTAGTGCTTTAGCTGCTCCAGTAGTAGTTGGTACTATGGACTGACCAGCTGCACGGGCACGACGCAAATCGCGATGCGGTTGGTCGTGTAGACTTTGATCTGTAGTAAACGAATGAATGGTTGTTATATAAGCTTGTTTTATACCGCATAATTTATGAATCACATCCATCATTGGTGCTGCATTATTGGTGGTGCAGGAGGCATTTGAAATAATGGTTTCCGTACCATCTAGACTGGACTCATTAATACCTAAAACGATGGTTTTTATGGAATCATCTTCTGAAGGAACACTTAAAATAACCCGTTTAGCACCATTTGTAATATGATGTTCTAGAACGTCTTTTGTTTTAAACTTACCTGTAGACTCTATGACATAATCAACTTTGGGTGATTTCCAATCAATATTTTTAGGATGGTTTTCGTGAGATAATAGGATTTTTTCGCCATTAATAATGATATGGTTATCATCATGTGATATGGTTTCATGAAAAACACCATGAATACTATCATATTTTAATAAATGGCTCAGCGTTTTGGCGTCTGCTAAATCATTAATAGCAACAACTTCTAATTCTGGGTGGTTATGAAGCAACCTAAATACGCGTCTGCCAATTCTTCCAAAACCATTAATACCAATCCGAATCATTAATTAATATGTTTTTGAGCTTTGTAAGATGAGCGCACTAGTGCGCTACTTTCCACATGTCTGAAACCTAAATTTAGACCAATTTCTTTATATTCCTCAAATTGATCTGGCATAATAAAGCGCTTAACTGGTAAATGTTTTTTGCTAGGTTGTAAATATTGCCCAATAGTTACTACATCCACATCATTAGCTCGCAAATCGTGAAGGGTTTCAATAACTTCTTCGCGTTCTTCACCCAAACCGAGCATAATTCCAGATTTAGTTCTGCGTTGACCTTGTTCTTTTAAGTATTTTAAAACACCCATACTTCGGTCATATTTTGCTTGGATACGTACTTCGCGTGTTAAACGACGTACGGTTTCAATGTTGTGAGATACCACTTCTGGTGCTACATCTATAATTCTATCAATGTGTTGTTCAATCCCTTGAAAATCGGGAATAAGGGTTTCCAGTGTTGTTTCCGGATTCATACGTCTGACAGATTTTACAGTTTCTGCCCACATTATACTTCCCATGTCTTTTAAATCATCCCGATCAACACTCGTTAAAACGGCATGCTTAATTTGCATGAGTTTAATGGAGCGTGCTACTTTTTCAGGTTCGTCCCAATCTACCGTTTCTGGTCTACCAGTTTTTACACCACAAAAACCACAAGAACGTGTGCAGACATTTCCTAAAATCATAAAGGTTGCAGTACCTTCTCCCCAACATTCACCCATATTTGGACAACTTCCAGAGGTGCAGATGGTGTTTAGGCTGTATTTATCAACCAAACTCCGTAATTCTGTATATTTCTTGCCTGTAGGCAATTTTACACGCAACCATTTTGGTTTTGCTTGACGTTCAGGTAAAATATTTGAAATTGTTTCTGTTTTCATAGACTAAAAATTTCCGTTGCAAAGATACGAGATAAAAAATAAAATAGCTCCTAAAACGTAGAAAGGAACCAAATACTAAACCCAATTAAAAGTAATATACTTAATGTACTATATAACTTCATTAATGTAGAAGGTTGAAAGGCTTTGGGTGTATGCTTACTAATTATTAATTTATAATTTATAATAGCATAAAATGGAGCCGTTAAAAAAGATAAAATAGTGGATATTTTAATAAGGATCCCCATTTGAGAAACAAAACCAAATAAGATAATAATTGATCCTACAGTTAGTATTAGTAACCAAAAAATATAGCTATTAAATTTAGACTTATTCCCAAATAATTGCAAGGCTTTACTCATGGATCTTGGTGAGGCATCTAATGTAGTAAACGTAGTGCTTAACATGGTTGTTAGTGCAGCAATACCAATAAGCCAATAAGCCCAATTACCAAGACTCTTGGTGTACATATTAATTAGTTGTGTAGCAAAAGCACTTCCAGAATCGCTAAAACTTTCATTAGATTTAAACATAATTAATGCGCCTAAAGCTAAAAAACACATACCTATTAATACGGTTGTTAAATAGCCTATGTTAAAATCTAGCATACTTATTTTTTTTGATGTTTCCGGTTGTAATTTCTTTTTTTCTACAGCCCATAAAGAGTGCCAGACAGAAACATCAAGAGGTGCTGGCATCCATCCCATAAAAGCGATTAAAAATGCGATTTCGATGCTATTTGAGGGTAGATGTTGTGCTAAATTTAAAGGTTCTTTGTTGTGGTTTATAGCTAAAATTACCGCTACTATAGTTGTTATTGTTAAGAGTATAACAATAATTTTCATAAGCTTGTCTAAAAAAACGTATTTCCCTTTTACTAATAACCCGAAACACAGGATTAAAATAATAAGAGACCAATATTTGGTGGGCCAATCTATTTGAAATAAGGTGCTAGCAATGCTCGCAGTTACTGTTGTTACTGCCGTTTGTATGGTAAACATTGAGGCAAACGTTATAACTAAATACGCTAACAAAAGTCCTTTGCCTAATTTTTTATAGCCTTCTAACAAGCTTTCGCCAGTTGCTACTGTATATAGAGGGCCATATTTAAAAAAGGGATACTTAATTACATTAACGAGTAATAATGCCCAGATAAGTCCAAAACCAAATTCTGCTCCAGCTTTTGTAGATTGCACTAAATGAGAAACACCAATAGCAGCACCTGCAAATAAAAGGCCTGGGCCAATTTTTTTTAAACTTATTGTCATAGATTTATGATAATTTCAGCCAATAATTTTTTAGCACGAAGCAATTTAACTTTTACATTATTTATGGGTTCGTCAATTTCTTGAGAAATTTCTTTGTAGCTCAATTCTTGAAAGTATCTTAAATTAATAACTTCCTGATAATGTGGCTTCAGTTTTTTAATGTCGCGCAGTAGTTTTGCTAAATTTTGCTCTGTAATTAGTTTGTCTTCAGGAGAAGGCGAATCGTCTAAAATATCTTGATAACCATCTTCATTGCTATGGGTTATGGTATCTGAAATGGAATTTTTTTGCTTCCGAATTAAATCAATGTGAATATTCTTGGAAATGGTAATCAGCCATGTTTTAAAACTGTAATCGCTATTATACGTTTCAATTTTATCGAATGCTTTTGAAAACGTTTGGATGGTAATATCTTCCGCATCATTTTCGTTTTTTACACGTTTAAGTTGAAAACCATACACGTTATCCCAAAACGTATCCAATAAAAAATTAAAGGCTTTTTGGTCGTTGCTTTTTGCGCGTTCTATGGCTTGGGTTATTTCCAATGTTTAGGTTTTGATATCAGGTTGGATATAAATATAGTCAATTGAAAAACAATTAAAAAGAATTCTAAAAAAGGAAGGAATGGCATTAAATCCCGTTCGTCTAATTTCTTTGATATGAATGATATAATTACAAACTGACAAATAAAACGTAAGCTTATAAAGACCAAAACTACTTCCCAATGAAATAAGAAGCTTAAAAGTGTTATTCCTGTTAACCAAAATACTAATTGCGATATGTAAAATAAGGCTAATATGGTTTTGTGACTTGTTTTGTAATGTTCGGCCGTTGTAATATGTCGTTTTTTTTGAGTAACCCAAGATTTAAAACTTGTTTTTGGGTTAGACATAGTAAAACTGTCTTTTGTAACACAAATACTGGTGTTGCTTGATGTCGCAATTTCATTAATAAATAAATCATCATCACCTGAACGAATGTGCATGTGTTTCATAA
>DIAL01000092.1:29321-33047 GCA_002414705.1 Flavobacteriaceae bacterium UBA5079 | reverse complement strand
GTGCATGTGTTTCATAAAACCACTTGCAGCAAAAAAAGCATCTTTTGTATATGCTAAATTTCTTCCAACTCCCATGTATGGTAATCCCATTCTAGCAAATGACAGGTACTGAATGGCTGTAAATAATGTTTCAAATCGGATTAATTTATTAAGAAAAGAGTTTTTAATTTTGGTATAACCACCATAACCTAAAACAATAGATTTTTCGCTTGTAAAATGGCTGCTCATTTGTGAAATCCAATTATCAGAAATCGGTTTACAATCGGCATCTGTAAATAATAGATGATTGTTTTTAGCTGATTTAATACCCAGCGTTAACGCATATTTTTTATTAGCCCAAAAGGCTTCGTTATTTTTAACGTCTACAATTTTAATATTTGAATGTTTTTCAGAGAAAGCTTCCATGACGTCCAATGTGTCATCATAAGAGGCATCGTTAATTAAAACAATTTCAAAATTAGGATAGTTTTGAGATATGACTGATGGTAGAAATTTCTTTAAATTTTCCGCTTCATTTTTTGCGCAAATTATGACCGAAATCGGAATATTTTTAGCTGTTGGTTTGTTTTCTTTTTGAAACGCAAACGGACTAAAGAAAAAGAGATAATAACAAACCTGAAAACATGCTACTATTATAAAAGTATAGTAGAGAATGTCTAATATGAGCATTAAAATTACGAGTGTTGAGGTTCGTTACAATTATCAAATTGGTCGGGAGATTTCCCGCAAAAACCACAAGCTTCACCTTCGGTGTTTAACATCGGGTTTTGACTAGCACAAGTACCAGCAAATTTCCCGTCTTTTTTCGCCCATATTTTAATAGCAATTCCTGCAACAGCAATTGCTAATAATGCTAATGTTATTAAAAAAAGTTTCATAAAATTTGTTTTTGCAAAGATACGGATTTTTAGAAATAAATAGACCTCGGTTTTCTTTAAAAAACCGAGGTCTATTTTATAGTTTAAATCGTGTTATTTATTCAGTGTAATTTCGGCAACCGAGTTTTCTTTAGTAGCAGTTAATGTACTACCTCTTTGTTCAATGGTAATACTTAATGCTAGAGCATCTTCTGTATAAGGAATCACTTTTAACTGTCTGTCACCTTCATTTAGAATACCTAAATTAACCATTTTATCTTCCAGCTCTGCCCAAATTTGATAACATTGTTCTTCTGGTAATTGTGGTAAAGAAACCACATCCAGCATAGATGTTTTTTCTTTTGGATTTATATAAGCTACCGTTTTAAGGTTTTTAGCACGATTATTACCGTTTATAATATACTTTTCGGTTTCTGGATTATTTAGTTGCTTCATCTGACGCATGATTTCGTCTAGACGTTTATTTTTCTGATCTAAATCGTCCAATCTATCATATATTTCGTCAGCAATTTTCTGGTTTTCAATTTTTAATAACTGATTTTGCTGAAAGAAAATATAAGATGTGCTTGCAAACATAATAGCAACAACACTAGCTGCAATACTAAATTGGAACCATTTTTTACGCGCTATTGGTTTGTTAAGTTGAATAACTGGTGTTTCGGTATCAAGCGATTTTAAAATAGAATTTAAAATGACTTTAGGGGCTTCAATAGCTTGGCTATGTGCAACCAACTCTAGTTGGTTTTGCATGGTATTGTAAGCTTGTTCTGCTTCAGGGTATTGAGAAATATAGGATTCTACGGTTTCTGTTTCATCTGAAGTCGTTTGGCCTAAAAGATATTTTTCTAGTAGGTCAGAATTTAAAAATGTAGTTATTTTATCATTCATGACTGTTTTGTTTCTGGATCGTAAATCTTTTTAAGTTCACGAAGTCCAATTTTTAATCTGGATTTTATAGTGCCAAGAGGAATGTCCAACTCATCACTAGCTTCTTGTTGTGTCATGCCCTCAAAAAAGAGCGCATGAATAACAATCTGATATTTTTCATCTAAAGAACTTAAATGCTTTTTAATGTCTAGTACGTCTTGATTTAAACTATCACCTGTTAATGTATATACGTCTGACGCGTCCATTTGGATTTCCTTTCCTGTTTTATTATTGTAGGAACGGACCTTGTCAATGGCTGTGTTATATGCAATTCTATATAGCCAAGTAAATAATTTGGCTTTTTTAGAATCGTAAGTTTTTGCTTTCTTCCAGACTTTAATAAAGGTTTCTTGTAAGGCGTCTTGCGCTAAATCGGAATCGGTTAACACTTTTGATATGACACCAAAAAGCGCATCACCATAGTATTCATATAATAATGATATGGCTCGTTTGTCGCCTTGTTTTAATAAGCCAACTATTTCTTCTTCTATTGATGTACTCAAAATGTTATTTGGTTGACGGTTAAAGATGCTTTTTTAATAAGCAACAATGGTTAAAGTTATATAATTCTTAGCAATTAAAGAATATTTACTTCAGCTTCAATATCAATATGAAATAAACGTTTAACAGTAAGTTGAATTAATTCGGCTAGTTTAAGAATGTCTGAACCTTTAGCATTGCCATAATTTACAAGTACTAATGCTTGTTTTTTATGAACACCATAGGTATCAAAACGCTTGCCTTTAAAACCTGCTTTTTCTATCAGCCAACCTGCAGGAACTTTTACCTCTAAATCTGAAATAATATACCCTGGTGCATCTGGAAATACCGATTTAAGTTGATTATATGCTTTTATAGAAATAACAGGGTTTTTAAAAAAACTACCACTATTTCCAATCTCTTTTGGGTCTGGTAATTTACTTTGTCTAATGGCTATTACAGCTTTTGAAACATCTTGAATAGTTGGGTTTTCTATTCCCGTTTCTGCTAATTGATCAGATATGGCGCCATAATTTGTATGAAGTTGATGTGTGTTTTTAGTGAGCTGAAATGTAACACTACAAATTATAAATTGTCCTTTAGCTTCTTGTTTAAAAACAGAATTTCTATAATCAAACCTACAATCTGCTTTATGGAACGTTTTGATTTTATTTGTCGCAATTTCTAAAGCTTCACAAGACACAAAATTATCTTTCAATTCTATGCCATAAGCACCAATATTCTGGATAGGAGCAGTTCCAACATTTCCAGGGATTAATGATAAATTCTCCAATCCGCCATAATCATTATTTAAACACCATAAAACAAAATCGTGCCAGTTTTCGCCAGCATTTGCTTTAATCTTTACGGTGTTTTCATCTTCGGAAACAACACTAATTCCCTTTATATTAACATGAATTACTAAAGCATTCATGTTTTTTGTTAATAGCATATTACTGCCACCTCCTAAAATGAATTTTTCGGGATAATTTGGTAAGCTTAACACCTTTTGCAAAGCTGCAACCGTATCTACAGACACAAAATGCTTGGCAGTTGCCTCTAAACCAAAGGTGTTAAACGGTTTTAATGATATGTTATGTAAGATTTGCACTAATCTTTATAGACTTTTAAGGCTTCTTTTAAAATGTTTACGGCTTTCACTAAACTTTCTTTTTGAAGTACATAAGCAATGCGAATTTGATTTAAACCTACACCTGGTGTTGAGTAAAATCCAGCAGCAGGAGCAACCATAATAGTTTCGCCATCTACATCAAAATGTTCTAATAGCCATTGTGCAAATGCATCGGAATTTTTTATTGGCAATTCTACAATACAATAAAAAGCACCTTTTGGTTTGGCTACTTTTACGCCGTCTATTTTTTCTAACTCAGAAATTAATATATCACGACGCGATACGTATTCTGTTTTTACTTCATCAAAA
>DIAL01000092.1:28320-29142 GCA_002414705.1 Flavobacteriaceae bacterium UBA5079 | reverse complement strand
TGCAGCTTCACTAGCAATTTGTGCTAAAGTAGGCGGACTTAAACGTGCTTGTGCAAATTTTAAAGCTGTTGCTATAACATCTTTATTTTTAGAAACTAAACACCCAATTCTAGCGCCACACATACTGTAGCGTTTGGAAACGGAGTCTATCATTATGGCATGTTCCTTTAAGCCTTCTTCTTGCATAATAGAGTAGTGTGTAATACCATCATAAGCAAACTCACGATACACTTCATCAGCAATTAAGAAAAGATCATGTTTGATAACAATTTCAGCTAATTTTTTAATTTCCTCTTTGGTATATAAATATCCTGTAGGATTTCCAGGATTGCAAATTAAAATAGCTTTTGTTTTTGGTGTAATCAGTTTTTCAAATTCTTCAATAGGAGGTAAAGCAAAATTATCTTCTATTTTTGAAATTACAGGTACAATATTAACACCAGAAGCTGTTGAAAATCCGTTGTAATTTGCGTAAAAAGGTTCTGGTATAATAACTTCGTCACCTACATCCATAATACTTCCAAATGCAAATAATAAGGCTTCACTACCTCCTGTTGTAACAATAATATCTTCTTTTTGTAAATGAATATCATGTTGACTATAATAATCAGCAATTTTAGCTCTGTATTCATCAGATCCTTCTGATCTGGTATATGCTAAAATTTCTAATGAATTAATTTTTACAGCATCAAGAGCAATTTCTGGAGTTTTAATGTCTGGTTGACCAATATTTAAATGGTATACTGTTTTTCCTTTTTTGTAGGCATTTTCTGCAAACGGAACAAGTTTTCTAATAGGCGACTGTGGCATTAATGCGCCTTT
>DIAL01000092.1:25273-28203 GCA_002414705.1 Flavobacteriaceae bacterium UBA5079 | reverse complement strand
CTGTGGCATTAATGCGCCTTTTTGAGATATTTTTGGCATGTGCTTATAGTATTAAAGAAGCAAAGTTCTGAAAATTATATTGATTTAATTGTTAAAAATAGGTTGTAATTATAGATTTATCAGCAATATGTTGTACTTTATAGTGTCTTTCAGAGGTAACAGATGAAACGTTCTAAATTTATTTTGCTGGTATTTACACTCTTGGTTGTTTCTAATTTACAATCTCAAGAGCAAATGTTTCAGTTGCCTAACGGAAAAACGACCGATAAAATACATTTTCAATTAATTAATAATCTCATAATTATTCCTGTAGTTGTAAATGGTATGCCGCTCTCTTTTATTTTGGATAGCGGTGTTACCAAACCTATTTTATTTGATAACCTAAATGGTTTAGAGGTTTTAAATTTAGAAAATAAGGAAACCATTTTTTTAAAAGGGTTAGGTGAAGGTTTGGTTGTTGAAGCTGTAAAATCTACTCAAAATAAACTTGAAATTGGTCATGCTGTAAAATACCAACAAACCATATATGCTATATATAATGGTAGTATGGATTACACACCTAAATTGGGTATTCCTATACATGGAATTATTGGCTATGATGTTTTTAAAGATTTTGTAGTTGAAATAAATTACCGATCCAAATATATTAAACTATCAAAGTCAGAGAATCAAAAAGAAAAAATCTGTAAGAAATGCGAAAAAATACCATTAGAATTCCACAACTTTAAACCCTATATGTTAGCTCAAGTTACTATTGAAGGGAAACAAATTCCTGTAAAAATGTTATTAGATACTGGAGCTAGTGATGCCCTTTGGTTGTTTGAAGATGGTTCTCAAGATATTGTATCTACAGATAATTATTTTGATGATTTTTTAGGCTATGGATTAAGTGGAAGTCTCTTTGGTAAGCGTTCTAAAGTTCAAGCATTAACTATCAATTCATTTGTGTTAAATGAATCGTTGGTTGCTTTTCCTACTGGTAAATCTATTGAGACACTAAAAAAAATAAAAGACCGAAATGGAACCATTGGTGCCGAAATTTTAAATAGATTTCATGTAACTTTCAACTACCAAGAATCCTACATGATATTAAAAAAGAATGCGAATTTTAATAAAGCATTTAGTTATAATAAAAGTGGTATTGATATAGAACATCGAGGTGTTAGACTCATTAAAGAGTATTATTACCTATTAACTAATGGTAGACTAACTTTTGCTGAAAATAATAGTGTAATTCATGTTAGTGATGAGAAGAACATAAAAGAAAGTTATAGGTTACATGCCGCTCCAGCTTTTGAAATTGTAAAGTTAAGACCCAATAGTCCAGCACAATTAATAGGGTTGCAATTGGGAGATATTATTCTGGAGGTAAATGGTACAGATGTTAAAAAATATTCACTACAAGAAGTTATGCACCTTTTTAAAGGTAAGGATGGAAAAAAAATGAGTGTCTTAATTGAACGTCAAGGAAAGCAGTTTTTATATAAATTTCAGTTGGTGGACCTATTAAACCAAAAACAGCCTTGATTTCTCAAGGCTGTTTTTAGAATAATATTAGAATCGATAATTACTGATTCATAACACTACTACTTTTCTTTTCTAAAACACTTGTTTTACTTGGGTCAATTACTTCGCCTTTTATTTTAAGTGCAATGGTTGGTGTGTCAGCATTTGAAAGTACCGTAATTGTTTTACGAATTGGGTTAACACGATTGGTGTCATACTTTACAGAAATTTCGCCAGTTTTTCCTGGAGCAATTGGACCTTCAGGTTTTTTTGGAACTGTACAGCCGCAACTAGACTTTACGTCTGTAATAATTAATGGTGCATCACCAGTGTTGGTAAACTCAAATACACGAACACCATCAGCGCCTTTTTCAATAACGCCATAATCGATAGTTGTTTCTTTAAATTCGATTTTTGCAACTTTGTCTTGTGCATTAGCGGCAAAGCTAATAAGTCCAACAAATAGTATAGTAATTAAATTTTTCATAATTTTTATGTTTAATTCGGTTGTAAACTTACTCACTTTTTATTCATTTTGCAAAATTTTTAGACGTACGACATAGTTATATTAATGTTAAACATGAATATAAGGACATAATACCTTCAGATAATTTTACTGAAAAAAGAAATATAAGTACTTTTGTATGTTATATTTCAAAAACTATTCCAAAGTATGCAAATTCCATCAAAATATGATGCAAGTCAAGTAGAGAGTAAATGGTATGATTACTGGATGAAACATAATTATTTTCATTCCAAACCAGATCATAGAGAGCCATATACCATTGTAATTCCACCTCCTAACGTTACTGGTGTGCTTCACATGGGACACATGCTTAATAATACCATTCAAGATGTTTTAATTCGTCGTGCACGTTTACAGGGTAAAAATGCGTGTTGGGTTCCTGGAACCGATCATGCATCTATTGCTACAGAAGCTAAAGTGGTTGCCAGGTTAAAAGAGCAAGGAATTGATAAAAACGACTTAACACGCGATGAATTTTTAGCACATGCTTGGGATTGGACACACGAATATGGAGGTGTTATTCTGGAACAACTTAAAAAGTTAGGCTGCTCTTGCGATTGGGATAGAACGAAGTTTACCATGGATCCGGACATGTCGGAATCTGTAATAAAAGTATTTGTTGATTTATATAACAAAGGCTTAATTTATCGTGGTTATCGTATGGTTAACTGGGATCCAGAAGCTAAAACGACTTTGTCTGACGAGGAAGTTATTCATGTTGAACAACAAGGGAACTTATACTATTTAAACTATAAAATTGAAGGCAGCGATGACACGTTAACCATAGCTACCACACGTCCAGAAACCATTTTTGGAGATACCGCTATTTGTATCAATCCGAATGATGAACGCTTTACACACTTAAAAGGTAAAAAGGCAATTGTGCCAATTTGTAATC
>DIAL01000092.1:22765-25170 GCA_002414705.1 Flavobacteriaceae bacterium UBA5079 | reverse complement strand
TTTGTGCCAATTTGTAATCGCGTGATTCCGATTATTGAGGATGACTATGTAGATATTGAATTTGGAACAGGTTGTTTAAAAGTAACACCTGCTCATGATGAAAATGATAAGAATTTAGGAGATAAACACAATCTTGAAGTTATAGATATTTTTAATGATGATGCCACCCTAAATAGTTTTGGCTTGCATTTTGAAGGCAAAGATCGTTTTGTTGTTCGTAAAGACGTTGTAAAAGAACTTACAGAAAGTAATACACTAATTAAAACTGAACAGCATTTAAATAAAGTTGGAACGTCGGAACGTACCAAGGCTGTTATTGAACCACGATTATCAGACCAGTGGTTCTTGAAAATGGAGGATTTAGTAAAACCAGCCATTGAAGCTGTTTTAGGTGAAGATGCTGAAATTAAATTATTCCCGAAGAAGTTTGAAAATACCTACAGACATTGGATGGAGAATATCCGCGATTGGAATATTTCCAGACAATTACTTTGGGGACAACAGATTCCAGCCTATTTCTATGGCGACGGAAAAGAAGACTTTGTGGTTGCTGAAACCGCTGAAGAGGCATTAATAAAGGCGCAAGAAAAAACAGGGAATTCAAATTTATTGTTAGCAGATTTACGTCAAGACAAAGACGCACTAGATACGTGGTTCTCATCTTGGTTATGGCCAATGAGTGTTTTTGACGGTATTAGAAACCCGGAAAATGAGGAAATAAAATATTATTATCCAACCAACGATTTAGTAACAGGTCCAGATATTTTGTTCTTCTGGGTAGCAAGAATGATTATTGCTGGTTACGAATATAAAGATGAAAAACCATTCCAAAACGTTTATTTAACAGGTTTGGTACGTGATAAGCAACGTAGAAAGATGAGTAAATCTTTAGGGAATTCACCAGACGCTTTAAAGTTAATTGATGATTATGGTGCAGATGGTGTTCGTGTAGGTTTATTATTAAGTTCAGCCGCTGGAAACGATTTAATGTTTGATGAGGCACTTTGCCAACAGGGAAAAGGATTTGCCAATAAAATTTGGAATGCCTTCCGTTTAGTAAAAGGTTGGGAGGTAAGTGATACAATTCCACAACCAGAATCTAGCAAGATTGCGTTAGAATGGTTTGATGCAAAATTCCAAGAGACATTAATAGAGATTGAAGATCATTTTAGTAAATACCGTTTATCTGACGCTTTAATGGCAACTTATAAACTTATTTGGGACGATTTTGCGTCTTGGTTATTAGAAATTGTAAAACCAGCTTACCAACAACCTATTGATGCTAAAACACTGCAAGAGGTTATTTTTCAATTTGAAAATATATTAAAAATATTACATCCATTTATGCCTTTCCTAACGGAAGATATCTGGCAATATATGGAAGAACGCACACCTGAAAATGCATTAATTGTAACAGCATGGCCAGAACAAAAACCAGTAAATACGGAATTGATTGCCGATTTTAGCTTTATGCAAGATGTGGTTTCGGGAATCCGAAATATTCGTAAGGATAAAAACATTCCGTTTAAAGATGTCGTTGGGTTTTCAGTCATTAATAATGATGCAGTTTCTAAATCTTTGGATTCGGTTATTATCAAGTTAGGAAATTTAGAAGCCATAGATTATGTAGATGGAGCCGTAGATGGAGCTTTGACGTTCCGTGTTAAATCCAATGAATATTTTATTCCAATTGCAGGTGCTATAAATGTGGAGGAAGAAATTAAAAAATTGGAAGACGAATTAAAATATACTGAAGGTTTCTTAAAATCCGTTCAGAAGAAATTAGCAAATGAGCGTTTTGTTGCAGGAGCGCCAGAACAGGTAATTGCAAATGAACGTAATAAAGAAGCCGATGCTTTGGCTAAAATAGAGACTTTGAAAAGTAGTTTAGCGAGTTTAAAATAATGACAAAACGAACCGTTTATTCCTTATTAGCTATTATATTAGTTTTTGGTGTTTACGGTTATGAGTTTTTTTTAAATAAAAAAGAAGAACAAGTAATTGTGGATTCTGGTCGCGAGATGAAGGAGCCTAAAGTTGCTTTTTTTCTTCCTACAAGTACAACAGGACAAATAATACATCATCAAGGTTATTCTTTAAGTTATAGCGAACCGCATGAACAAGCCGAATGGGTTGCTTACGAATTAAAAAAAGAACACCTATCGCAAACTAACTACGAGCGACCGTATTTTGAAATAGATAAAGCCGTAAAAACAGGAGCAGCTAGTTGGCGCAATTATAAAAATTCGGGTTATGACCGTGGGCATTTATGTCCAGCTGCAGATAGACGTTTCAGTAAATCAGCTCACGATGAAACCTTTTTAACCAGTAATATTAGTCCGCAAAATCACGACTTTAATTCGGGAATTTGGAATACATTGGAACAAAAAACACGCTATTGGGCT
>DIAL01000092.1:15872-22684 GCA_002414705.1 Flavobacteriaceae bacterium UBA5079 | reverse complement strand
GTTACAGGTGGTGTTTTGGAAAGGGGTTTAAAAACTATTGGAAGCGAAAAAGTGGCCGTTCCAAATCAGTTCTATAAAATTGTTCTAGACTATAACGATGGGAACCCAAAGGTGTTGGCTTTTTTAATGCCTCATGAAAATTCCAACAAACCACTTTATACCTTTGTCGTATCGGTAGATACTGTTGAAGCGCTTACAGGAATCGACTTTTTCCCAGAATTAGATGATGTTCTTGAATCAAGAATTGAAGCATCAAGCGCATATAAAAATTGGCAATTTTAAATTTTTAAACCGATTATTTCATTTTACTAAAAATACCATTCCAACGCAGTTTTCTAATAAAGGCACCTTGTTCTTCAGTAACCAAAGGTTCTATTTTGCTATTCTTCGCTTTAAAATAGCCAGCCATATAATCTTTAAACAGAGGAAAACTACCTTTTTTATAAGCTAATTTTAAAGCCGATATAAAAGTAATTATTAAGCCATAACGCATTTTGTACATAGCTTCACCTTGCAAATATTTAGATGCTTTATTATAGCTTTTCCCAGTTGGTTTTAAATGGTTGACGTGCAAAGTTTCGTCGGTTAAAATGTCCCAATTGTAGAATTTGGCCAACAATTCATCAACAGTGTCCCAACCCATGGATGGTTTTAGTTTGCCAATTTCTAAAAAGCAGTTTTTTCTATAGGCTTTTAAGGCACCACGAATATGGTCTTTTCGGGTTAGGTTTTCAAGAACCCATTTATTGTTTTCTTCTATATAACAAAACCCAGAAGCCATGCCAAGCTTATCATTAGCTATGAAATGTTTTGCTAATTCTTCTAAATAATTCTCTGGAAATATTAAATCGGCATCAAATTTACAAATCACATCATACTGGCTATCTAATGTTTCGTAGCCTTTATAAAACGCATTAATAATTTTGCTGCCTGGTAAATGCTCATTTGTAGATGTTGCATTAATTAACGTAATCCAAGAATATTTTTCAGTGAAAGACTCTATAATATTTTGTGTTTCGTCTGATGAATTATCATTTACAACCACGACTTGTTTAGGTAACAATGATTGATTGGCTAAAGATTCTAACGTCTTTGCAATAAAATCTTCCTCGTTATGAGTTGGTATGACAATGTAAAAGTTCAAGGTTTAGAATTTATAATTCGAAGCTAAATACGCTCTGCATAAACAATATAATACCTAGGTGTAAACCAACGTAAAATGGGTCTGATGCCTAATTTTTTTGTTGGATTAGTCCATTTTTCTCGTGCTAAAATTTTCCAACCTGCTTTTTCTAAAAGCCAATCAAATTGCCAATCCTCAAATTCGTGGTAGTGTCTGTCCCACATATCAGTTTTGCTTCTGTATGCTGGCGAAAACCATAAACGAAGTGGAATGCTTGCAACTAATTTGTTAGCTTTAATGCTTTGTAAAACGGTAAAAGGGGATAGTAAGTGTTCAAAAATTTCAAAAGCCGTAACCACTTCAGTGTTCGAGTTTTCAAGAGCAGTTGTGTTTAAATCTAAATCTTCACCGGTTGTATTCTTGACCTGATAGCCTAGATTCTTCATGATAGGTGTAAAGGGATTTTCAACACCTAAATCTAAAATATTTGAATCGGTTGAAATGTGCTTTTGAAGAAATTCAGCAGTATGTTTAAAGCGTTTATTTGGATACGTTTTTTCGTACATCTTTTGTTTTCAATAAAAAAATGGAATTGTTTTGAATTAATATCTATAAACCATAGCATTAATATGCATGCCTGCACCAACACTAGCAAATATAATAACATCTCCCTTATTGATGTGTTGATTTTCCATTTTGTCATGCGTGATTAAATCGAAGAGCGTAGGAATAGTTGCTACAGAACTATTTCCAAACTCTTGAATACTCATAGGCATAATGCCTACTGGAATGTCTGTTTCATATAATTTGTAGAAGCGTTTTAAAATAGCTTCATCCATTTTTTCGTTCGCTTGATGAATAAGTATTTTTTTGACATCTTTAATAGAAACACCACTTTTATCCAAGCAGGTTTTCATAGCTAATGGCACATTGGTTAAGGCAAATTCATAAATTTTTCTGCCGTCCATTTTTATATATCGCGTATCGCTACAAAGGTCTTTATTATTGGAATTACCAAAATATAGATAAAATGCTTCGTCATAGGTGTAACTAGCGGTTTCATGTGCTAGAATTCCGCTATTGTCATCTGTTTCTTCAATAATAGTTGCGCCAGCACCATCACTATAAATCATAGAATCACGATCATGTTTATCTACAACGCGAGATAAGGCTTCTGTTCCAATAACCAAACAGCGTTTAGCGATTCCAGCTTTTATAAATGCATGTGCCTGAATTACGCCTTCTATCCAGCCTGGACAACCAAATAGAATGTCGTAAGCCACACATTTTGGGTTCTTAATACGTAAATTATGTTTTATTCTAGAAGCTAAACATGGTAAAAGATCACTTTGAATAGTGTTATGTTTTACATCGCCAAAGTTATGAGCTACAATGATATAATCTAACGTTTCTGGATCAATATTGGCGTCTGCAATTGCTTTTTCAGCTGCAAAAAATCCCAAGTCGGATGTGTTGAGATGTTTTTCTGCATAACGACGCTCACCAATACCTGTAATGGCTTTAAATTTTTCAATAATAATGTTATTCTCTTGCTTAATTGTTGAGCCGTCATTATTTAGAAATTCATGCTCATTAAAGCCAGCGTTTGTTTGAATGTCGCTTGGCACAAAACTGCCACTTCCTGTGATTCTTATAGCCATAGATTTACATTAATTTATTGGGCAGTTACTAAATTAAGTATTAAATTTTTCTTAATAACTACTACATGCTGTAATTGTTGTTTTTTTTATGAATATGATAAAAAAAACGCTTTCTATTTATTTATCATTAAAAATAAAGCCTTCAATTACGAAGGCTTTATTATAACTTATTGCGTATTACGCTTCCATGTATTCTTCAATTGGTGCACAAGTACATATTAAATTACGGTCACCATACGCATCATCAACACGTCTTACGGTTGGCCAAAATTTATTGTCACGTACATATTCCAATGGAAATGCTGCCTGCTCTCTGGTGTATGGCATAAGCCATTCGTTAGCAGTTATCATATCTAATGTGTGTGGCGCATTTTTAAGCACATTATTCGTGTCGTCTTTTGAAACCGCTTCAATTTCTTTTCTAATAGAAATCATAGCATCACAAAAACGATCCATTTCAGCTTTACCTTCACTTTCAGTTGGTTCAATCATCAACGTTCCTGCTACAGGAAAAGATACAGTTGGCGCATGGAATCCATAATCCATTAAGCGTTTTGCAATATCGGTTACTTCAATACCATGTTCTTTAAAGGCACGGCAATCTACAATCATTTCGTGAGCAGCTCTCCCGCGTTCACCAGAATATAAGGTGTCAAATTGCCCTTGTAAGCGGAATTTAATATAGTTAGCATTTAAAATGGCAACTTTAGTAGCATCAGTTAAACCTTTTGCGCCTAGCATTTTAATATAACCATAAGAAATTAAACACACTAAAGATGATCCAAATGGTGCTCCAGAAATTGCTGAAATAGCATTGGTTCCACCTGTTTTAATAATTGGATTGCTTGGTAAAAATGGTGCTAATTGTTTAGCAACACAAATTGGTCCAACACCTGGTCCACCACCACCATGCGGAATAGCGAAGGTTTTATGAAGGTTTAAGTGACAAACATCTGCACCAATATTTCCTGGATTTGTTAATCCTACTTGCGCATTCATATTGGCACCATCCATATAAACTTGACCACCATTGTCATGAATAATTTGAGTAACTTCCTTTATAGCCGATTCATAAACACCATGCGTAGACGGATAGGTTACCATAATACATGATAAATTATCTTTATGTAATTCCGCTTTTTCACGTAAATCGTCTACATCAATGTTTCCTTTCTCTGTAGATTTTGTTACCACCACTTTCATTCCAGCCATTACAGCACTTGCAGGATTAGTACCATGTGCCGACGAAGGAATTAAACAAATATTTCTATGATGATCACCACGAGATTCATGGTAAGCTTTTATTACCATGAGTCCAGCAAATTCACCTTGTGCGCCGGAATTAGGCTGTAAAGATGTAGCTGCAAAACCCGTAATTTCCGTTAGTTGATCTTCAAGTTCTTTTAAAATAGTTAAATAACCTTGGGCTTGGTTTGCAGGTACAAATGGGTGAATAGTACTCCAATTTGGTGAGCTTAAAGGAAGCATTTCGGCTGCAGCATTTAATTTCATTGTGCAAGATCCTAAAGCAATCATTGAGTGATTTAATGATAAATCTTTACGCTCTAGCTTTTTAATGTAGCGCATTAATTCTGTTTCAGAATGATGCGAGTTAAAGACGTCAAGAGTTAGGAAATCTGAAGTTCTTTGTAAGGATTCCATCACCATATTGGTTTCTAAAATAGCTTTAATTACAACCGTTTCGCTATTAGCAACCTCTGCGAAAATAGAAACAATTTGGTTAGCATCCTTTAAAGTTGTTGTTTCATTTATAGAAATAGTAACCGTTTCTGCATCTGGATAATAGAAATTAACACTAGCTTTTTCTGCAATTGTTCTAACTTTTTCAGCATTAGCTTTAATTTTAATAGTATCAAAGTAAGCTGTGTTCATTTGACTGAAGCCTAATTTTTCTAACGCAGAAGCAATAGACCCAGCCGTATTATGTACACGATTTGCAATAAATTCTAAACCTTTTGGTCCATGATATACGGCATACATACCAGCCATTACAGCTAAAAGTACTTGAGCCGTACAAATATTAGATGTTGCCTTATCACGTTTAATATGTTGCTCACGGGTTTGTAATGCCATACGTAAGGCTCGATTTCCATTCATATCTTTGGTAACACCAATGATGCGTCCAGGAATATCACGCTTATAAGTTTCTTTTGTTGCAAAAAATGCTGCATGAGGACCACCATAGCCCATAGGAACACCAAAACGTTGTGTTGTTCCCACAACAACATCCGCACCAAATTTACCTGGCGCTTCTAATTTTACTAAACTTAAAATATCCGCAGCAACTGCTACTTTAATCCCGTTGTTATTTGCTTTAGAAATGAATGTTTTTATATCTGTAATTTGTCCGTCTTTTCCTGGATACTGTAACAATGCACCATAGAATTCTGAAGAAAAACCGAATGTGTCTTCATTACCAACAACTAATTCAATACCAATTGGATTTGCACGTGTTTCTAGGAGCGATAAGGTTTGTGGTAAAATAGTTTCTGAAACAAAAAATTTATTAACATTTGCTTTCTTTTGATCACGCGACCTAACAGCAAATAATAAGCCCATGGCTTCTGCGGCAGCTGTGCTTTCGTCTAAAAGCGATGCATTGGCTAATTCCATACCTGTTAAATCTGTAACCATGGTTTGGAAGTTTAAAAGCGCTTCAAGTCTACCTTGAGCAATTTCAGCTTGATAGGGCGTGTAAGCTGTATACCAACCTGGATTTTCCAAAATATTACGTTGAATAACCGCTGGTAAAATGGTTGGGTGATAGCCTAAACCAATATATGTTTGATAGGTTTTGTTTAGTTTTGATAATTCATGAATATGTGTCAAGTATTCTTGCTCACTCATGGCTTGATCAAGATCTAACTCCTTTTTTAATCGGATATCATCAGGAATAGTCTCATAAATAAGTTGGTCTAATGAGTCCACACCAATGGTTTGTAACATGCGATTTTGGTCTTCTTCTCTAGGACCAATGTGACGTTGTGCGAAAGCAGTTGTATTCATTAAATGTTGTGTTGAATTTAAGCTGCAAAATTACGGAATAATTCACGTTTCTTTGTTAATGAAAATGAAAGTTTTTAACCAATTAATGTTGTTATTAACACTTTGAGTATTTTTGTTTTATGCGTCTTGTTAAACAAATTGTAGATTTTTATATAAATAGTAGTATTCATGTAGCTTTATCCGTGTTTGCTTTAAGCTGGATAACACTAATTGAATACCAAATTCCTTTTGATACCAATGTACTATTTTTCATATTTTTTGCTTCTATTGTTGGTTATAACTTTGTTAAGTTCTTTGGGTTGGCAAAATTTCACCATAGAAGCTTATCAAATTGGTTGAAAATTATTCAAATTATGTCTTTGGTTTGTTTTTTAATTATGGGCTATTTTATAATCCAATTACAAACCAAAACCCTACTTTATTTAACAGCTTTTGCTTTAGTTACATTTTTATATGCTATTCCATTTTTACCTAAAAAACTGTATTTAGACAGACAAAAAAACTTAAGAAGTATTAGCGGATTAAAAGTTTATGTAATAGCTCTAGTTTGGGCAGGTGTTACGGTGTTAATTCCTTTAATTAATAATGATCAGCATGTAGATGTAATAGTCGTATGGTTTTTTATCCAGCGCTTTTTATTGGTGTTAGCTTTGATGCTTCCTTTTGAAATTCGAGATATGCAGTTTGATAGTATTAAATTGGCAACCATTCCGCAGAAAATTGGAATTTTAAACACCAAAATTATAGGTGTTTTGTTAAGCTTACTTTTTTTTGGAATGGAATTCTTAATGCCATCAATAGAAATGGGTAAATTACTAATCCAGTTAGTTATTACTGTTTTAATAATTATAAGTATACTTTTTGCTAGAAAGAATCAAGGAAAATATTATAGTGGATTTTGGGTCGAAGGTATACCTATTTTATGGTTGGCATTAATGCTCCTGTTTAGATAATTCTTGATTGAATTTCGTCTCAATTTCTTTCCGTTCTACAGTTTTCAA
>DIAL01000092.1:6204-15741 GCA_002414705.1 Flavobacteriaceae bacterium UBA5079 | reverse complement strand
ATACAGTTTTCAAACAGTTCACTTTTGAACTTTTTACCGATTCTGAAAGCTTCGTGTTACGTTTAACATAAGCACGCGTAACATGGCACCATCCATAGCGTAACGTAAGTTTAAATTTCTCCCAACTTGTTGCTTCATTATATTGTGCTTTATCACAAATATATTGTGCTTCTTCGCACGTAATAAACAAAAATCTTTTTTTCATGCTGCTAATTAAACCATGTTTTTTCCATACAATCTGCCATAGCCGTTCGGGCTCTATGTACAATAACCCATAGGTTAGACGCTGTAATGTTTAATTCATTACAAATTGTTTCGGTTTCTAAACCTTCAATAGTTTTCATTTTAAAAACTGTTGCCTGTTTTTCTGGAAGTTTATCTAAACAATTATAAATAGCATCACCTAATTCGTCGTTTTCAAGAGTGTCTTGGGCGGTTTTATCAAACGGATCTGCTATTCGTTCTTCTAACCAGTCGCCTTCGTCTTCAGTGCTATTGTAGGTCATTCGGACTTCAGCTTGACCTTTTTTAGAGTTTATTTTCCTGTAATGATCAATTATTTTTCGTTTTAAAATAGAAATGAGCCACGTACGCTCGCTCGCTTCGCCTTTAAAATTTTTCATGGACTTTAAGCCAGCAAAAAACGTATCCTGAACCAAATCTTTCGCTTTTTCTCTGTCGTTTACACGAGAAACAGTAAAGTTGAAAAGGTAATCGGAATACCGATCTATCCATTGATCTGGGTTTATAAGGTGTTTAGGCATAAATGTTTTTCAGCAATTTTTATCAAAAATAGACTATTTTTATAAGTCGATTGGTACTAATATTTAATTTCTGTCAATAGAAATATTAACATGAATATTATCAGATTCTATATTTTCATCATATTTTAAAACAAAATTTTCAATTTTATCTTCAATTAAATTACAGTCTACAAGGACTTTGCTCTGTATTAGTTTTTTAATTAAATCTTTTTTTGTGAAAATATAAGTTTTAGATGTGAATGATATTTTCTATTCTAAAAAAGTCACTTTACAATAATAGGATCCATTTTTTTCATCGTCAATGTATTTTAGAATGAAGAGTTCTTCATCTTCTAAATTGAAGTAAGAAAAATTTATAGGACTTCCGTCTACCGTTAAGCATTTAACATCATCAACAAAAATATCGCCTTTTTTTATGTTCACTTTTTGTGCATAAATTCCAAAGGTACTTAGCATTAAAAATGCTCCGGCTAGTGTGTTTTTTATATTCATTTTTTATGTTTTATTTTTTAAGTAGTCCTGCGCGTTTTAGCAAAGCATCTGGTTGTGGTTCTTTACCTCTAAAGCGTTTATATAAAACCATTGGGTCGTCTGTTCCTCCTTGCGATAGGATGTTGTCTTTGAATTTTTTAGCAACTTCTGGATTAAAAATGCCTTGTTCTTGGAAATATTCAAATGCATCGGCATCCAAAACTTCTGCCCATTTGTAACTGTAATATCCTGAACTATAACCACCTTGAAAAATATGCGAGAAGGATGTGCTCATACAATTTTCTGCTACATCTGGATATAAACGTGTGCTTGTAAAAACTTTTGATTCATGCTCTTTTACTGAATTAATTGTCTCTGGCGACTCGCCAGCATGCCAGCTCATATCTAATAATCCAAAACTTATTTGACGCATAGTTTGCATACCTTCATGGAAGGTTGCTGATGCCTTAATTTTCTGAATTAAATCCATAGGAATGACTTCACCAGTTTCATAATGCGTGGCAAAAATTTCCAGTGCTTCTTGCTCATAACACCAGTTTTCTAACACCTGACTTGGTAATTCTACAAAATCCCAAAACACACTTGTTCCAGATAAACTTGGATAGGTTGTGTTGGCGAGCATGCCGTGAAGCGCGTGACCAAATTCGTGAAATAAGGTGGTGACTTCGTTAAACGTTAATAAGGATGGTTTTGTTTTTGTTGGCTTGGTGAAATTACAAACTATGGAAATGTGTGGTCTGCTATTTTTGCCAGTTTTAATGTATTGTGGTTTATAAACTGTCATCCAAGCACCATTTCTCTTGCCTGATCTTGGAAAAAAGTCGGCATAAAAAATGGATACTAATTCAGCATTAGTATCGGTAACTTTATAAGTAAGAACGTCGTCATGGTATTTGTCAATGTTATTAATTTCTTCAAACTGTAAGCCAAATAATTTTTCGGCAATGGTAAAAACACCGCGAATAACGTTTTCTAATTTGAAATAAGGTTTTAATTTCTCGTCATCTAAATCAAATAATTTCTGTTTCAGTTTTTCACCATAATATGCGCCATCCCATTTTTGTAGTTGGTCAATTCCATCTAAATCTTTAGCAAATTTTTCTAAATTTTTAAATTCGTCTATGGCTGCTGGTTTTGCTTTTTCTAGAAGGTCAATCAAAAATGTTTCAACGGTTTCTGGGTTTTTAGCCATGCGTTCTTCTAAAACAAAATGCGCATGTGTTTTATAGCCTAATAAGTTAGCGCGCTTAAAACGTAGTTTTGCTATTTGTAATACGTTGTCTTGGTTGTTAAATTTATTATTCTGAAATGCTTTTGCTCCAGATGCAATGGCGAGTTTTTTTCGAAGTTCCCGATTATCTGCATAGGTCATAAATGGAATATAACTTGGATAATCTAAAGTGATTAGCCAACCAGTTTTCCCTTTGCTTTCGGCTAAATTACTGGCAGCTTCTTTAGCACCTTCTGGTAAACCAGCTAAATCAGCTTCGTTTGTTATATGCAATTCAAAATTATTGGTTTCGGCTAACACATTCTCACCAAACGTTAATTTTAGTTTGCTTAAATTTTTGTCAATTTCACGGAGTTCCTGCTTTTTATCTTCTGGAAGATTTGCACCATTTCTGGAGAATCCCTTATATTTTTTATCGAGTAAGGTGTCTTGCTCTTTTGTTAAATCTAAATTTGATTTATTATTGTAAACACTTTTAACGCGTTCAAATAATGCCTGGTTTAAGGTAATGTCATTACTGAATTCAGATAATAATGGCGAAACGTCTTGGGCTATTTTTTGAATGGTGTCATTGGTTTCAGCGGAATTCATATTAAAAAATATACTGGATAATCTATCGAGTTCCTCACCTGAAAAATCTAAAGCCGCTATGGTGTTTTCAAATGAAGGTGCTTCCGTGTTTTTGGTAATCGCATCAATTTCAGCTTTGGCTTTATTAATAGCTATTTTAAAAGCAGGTAAATAATCGGCATCATGAATTTTTGAAAATGGTGCTGTGTTATAGGGCGTTTCAAATGGTTTATTAAGTATATTCATGTGTTAATTCTTTCTTTTTTGGTAAATATTATGAGTTGAAAAATGATGTTATTTTCAAATTATTAAATGACACCTTTTTCTAGATTATAAAGGTTGAATATGTATTTAATTTTTAGTGTTCTATAAAATATAAATCATTGTGGTGTTTTTCTTACGACATCAATGTTTACGGGATTATTAACTAAAATTTAAGATAAAAAAGGGCACATAATCTCCTTTTAAATATTACTTTTGTACCAGATTTTTTCATGAGAGTTTCATACTCACTTAAAAATTATTGATTAATAGCGTTAAACCTCGGCTTCTTGTCGAGGTTTATTTGTTTTACGACTTTTTTAAATCTTTGGCGGAATCAATCACTTTTGCTTTTAATCCTTCTTTGTAGGTCATAATTTTATCTTGAATATCAGAATCTGTACTGCCTAAAATTTGAGCAGCTAAAATACCTGCATTTTTTGCGCCATTTAAAGCAACCGTAGCAACTGGAACACCACCTGGCATTTGCAAAATAGATAAAATAGAATCCCAACCATCTATGGAATTACTGCTTTTTACAGGAACACCAATAATTGGCAAAGGCGATAACGAAGCTACCATACCTGGTAAATGTGCAGCACCACCAGCTCCAGCAATAATGACATTTATGCCACGTGTATGTGCATATTTACTGTAGTCAAAAAGTTTTTCGGGTGTTCGGTGTGCCGAAACAATATCTACTTCTATGTCAATTCCAAATTCGGTTAAAATATCAATAGCATCTTGCATAACTGGCAAATCGCTCTTGCTTCCCATAATAATTCCTACTTTACTCATAATTTTTAATGTCTAGTTAGGTTTTTAGCCTACAAATTTGTCTTGTTTAAAGTCAACTTATAATAATATTTTATATTCAGGTTTTGTTCTGTATTGCGATTCTTTTAACAACTCAATAACAATTTTTAGGTTTAAATTATTCACTAATAACGTGTATCGTTTTCTTAACATTTTCAGCAATTTTTCTTGCTTCTGCAATGGATTCATCCACAATGGTAACATGTCCCATTTTTCTGAATGGATGTGTTTGCTTTTTTCCATAAATATGAGGAGTTACACCATTCATGGCCATAATGGTTTCTATATTTTTATAAACAACATCTCCTGTATGTCCTTCGGCTCCAACCAAATTAACCATTACACCAGCAGCTTTATTTTCTGTTTTACCTAAAGGTAAGTTTAAAATAGCACGAAGATGTTGCTCAAATTGCGATGTATAACTGGCTTCAATGGTTTGATGCCCAGAATTATGAGGTCTTGGAGCGACTTCATTAACCAAAATACTATCATCTTGTGTTTGAAACATTTCAACAGCCAAAAGACCTACATGGTTAAATGCTTTGGAAACTTGTAAAGCAATATCGGTAGCTTTTTGTGCAACTTTCGGATCTATTCTTGCCGGACAAATTACATATTCTACTTGGTTAGCTTCCGGATGAAATTCCATTTCAACAACTGGATACGTTGCCACATCACCATTTGGGTTTCTTGCAACAATTACTGCCAATTCATTTTTAAACGGAA
The DNA here is from genome assembly GCA_002414705.1 of Flavobacteriaceae bacterium UBA5079. Classification (GTDB taxonomy): domain Bacteria; phylum Bacteroidota; class Bacteroidia; order Flavobacteriales; family Flavobacteriaceae; genus Algorimicrobium. The sequence goes on along the minus strand of DIAL01000092.1, from coordinate 10,881 downwards.
TCATGGCTTCTGCAATACATTCAACGTTGGGAAGTCCGTCTAGATCTTCCAATTTCCTAATTACTTTTACGCCATTTCCATCATAACCAAATTGGGCACTTTTCCAAACAAAGGGTAGTATTAAACCACCATTATCAAGTGCATCTTCAATTTCTGTAGTGTATGCAAAACGAGAAAAATTGGCTGTTGGAATATGATGATCTCGGTAAAATAATTTTTGAGTAGCCTTATTTTGAATGGTTCGTAATGTTTTAGAGGATGGATATACTTTTACACCTTCATTTTCTAGAGCTGCTAGCGCATTTGTATTTACATTTTCAATTTCAAAGGTTAGAACGTCTACTTGTTTGCCAAAAGAATAAACAGCATCATAATCCATTAAGTCGCCTAAATGAAATTCGTTGCAAGCAATTTTGCAAGGAGCCTCTGGACTTGAATCCATGACGCTGGTGTAAATATCAAATTTTCGCGTATCATTTAAAAGCATTTTACCTAATTGGCCACCACCTAGAATGCCTAATTTAAAGTTGGAAGAAAAGTAATTCATGGTATTTTTGCATTTAAGCCAAATTTCGACTTGAAAGTTATTTCCCAACAAAAATACAAATCCTAGGTTTGACAAAAAACTTATTTCCCAACAATATATATTAGAATTCGCAAAACGTTAATCAAATGATTATCTTTGCATTTCTAAAATTAAGAACTAGTGATAAAGCTTCACGATTTATATTTTAAACCATTTATTTCTGAAAAAGAAATTGCTGCTACTGTATCGCGTATGGTTAAAGAAATTGCTGATAAATTAGGTGATGAAATACCCGTGTTTATTGGTGTTTTGAATGGTTCATTTATGTTTGTAAGTGATTTTGTAAAAAAATACCCAAAACCTTGCGAAGTTACTTTTATAAAACTAGCATCTTATGAAGGTGTAAAATCTACTGAAGATATTCAGCGCCTTATTGGATTAACGCAAGATTTAACAGGTAGAACAGTTGTTATTTTAGAAGATATTATAGATTCAGGAAATACGCTTTCTGAAGTTCATAGGATTTTTAAGAATGAAAATGTCAAGGAACTCATAATCGCTACCTTATTTTACAAGCCTGAAGCCTATAAAAAAGATTATAAATTACATTATGTAGGTATTGAAATTCCTAATAAATTTATTGTAGGCTACGGTTTAGATTATGATGGATTGGGACGAGATTTACCTGAAATATACCAACTAAAAACAACACAACACATGACTAATTTAGTCCTATTTGGACCTCCAGGAGCAGGTAAAGGCACACAAGCAGAATTTTTAAAAGAAAAGTATGGTTTAGTTCACATCTCAACAGGTGATGTGTTCCGATTTAATATTAAAAACGAAACCGCTTTAGGTATGTTAGCTAAATCATATATGGACAAAGGCGAATTAGTGCCAGATGCTGTAACTATTGATATGTTGAACGCAGAAGTTGAAAAAAATGCTGATGCTAAAGGTTTTATTTTTGATGGATTTCCACGTACAAATGCACAAGCAGATGCGCTGGATAAGTTAATGGAGCAAAAGGATTCTCAAATAAATGCCATGATTGCTTTAGAGGTTGATGATGAGGTGTTAGTGAAACGTTTGTTGGAACGTGGAAAAACAAGTGGTAGACCAGATGATGCTGATGAAACCATTATTAGAAATCGTATTACAGAATACTATAATAAAACAGCTATATTAAAAGATTACTATTCGGCTCAAAACAAATATTTTGGTGTGGATGGTGTTGGAAGTATTGAAGATATTACCAAACGCTTAAGTCAGGTAATTGACACTTTGAAATAGCTTTTTCTGTTGCTGAAATCTTTTTAAGTAAATAAGTAAAAACAGAAATAGTAATTAATTAGAATAATGTCCCATTTTGGGAAAAGAAGTAACATGCAATTTAAAGATAAAAAGCAAAACTTAAAGCTGTTATCATTAAATTTAAGTGTATAAATTATAGGATAATTATGACTGAAGGAAATTTCGTGGATTACGTAAAATTGTATGTGTCTTCCGGAAATGGTGGAAAAGGTTCTGCGCATTTACATAGAGAAAAGTATATTGAAAAAGGTGGTCCAGATGGTGGAGATGGAGGTCGTGGTGGTCATGTAATAATTCGTGGAAATCAGAATCTTTGGACCTTATATATCTACAAATTCAAAAGACATTTTAAAGCAGAACATGGCTCTCATGGTAGTAAAAGTAGAAGCACGGGAGCTGATGGTTCTGATGTTTACATGGATGTGCCTTTAGGAACTGTTGTTCGTGATAAAGAAACCAATGATATTCTTTTTGAAATTACCGATCATGGTGAAGAAAAAATAATAGCCAAAGGTGGTATGGGTGGTCGTGGAAACTGGCATTTTAAAACGTCTACAAATCAAACACCACGTTATGCACAACCTGGAATTCCAGGTGAAGAAATTGAAATTGTTTTAGAATTAAAAGTATTAGCTGACGTTGGATTAGTTGGTTTTCCAAATGCAGGAAAGTCTACTTTGTTATCTGTAGTTACTGCTGCAAAACCTAAAATTGCCGATTACGAGTTTACCACATTAAAGCCTAATTTAGGTATTGTGGAACATCGCGATCACCAATCATTTGTAATTGCAGATATTCCAGGAATTATTGAAGGTGCTGCTGAAGGTCGCGGACTTGGGCATTATTTTCTTCGACATATAGAACGTAACTCCGTTTTGCTATTTTTAATTCCTGCTGATGCAGACGATATTAGAAAGCAATATGATATTCTATTAGATGAATTGAAACGATACAATCCTGAAATTTTAGATAAAGAACGTATTGTAGCTATCTCTAAAAGTGATATGTTGGATGATGAGCTTAAAGCAGAACTAAAAGAGATTTTAGATGGTGAGCTTCCAGTAGATTATTTGTTTATATCCTCTGTAGCACAACAAGGTCTTCAAGAATTGAAAGATAAATTGTGGAACATGTTGAATGATTAAACACTTATGAAACAGCGTGTTAAAAATATTGTAGAATTCAATGACAATATGTTAAGTCGGATTTTCGCTATTTTTATTCAAGTGCTTATCTTAGTTTCTATTGTAACGTTTACGGTAGAGACCATTCCTAATTTAAAACCAAAAACAAAACTAATTCTAAATATTGTTGAGGTTTTTAGTGTTGTTATTTTTACAGCTGAATATCTGTTACGTATTTATGTAGCGGACAGCAAGCCTAAATTTATTTTTAGCTTTTTTGGTGTAATTGATTTCTTGGCTATTTTGCCTTTTTACTTGTCATTTGGTGTCGATTTAAGATCCTTACGAGCCTTACGATTTTTAAGGCTTTTCCGAATTTTAAAGCTGGTGCGTTACAATCGTGCTATGAACCATTTTACAGCTGCTATTAAATCTGCAAAAGAAGAAATTTTACTATTTCTGTTTATCACATTAATCCTTATTTACTTTGCAGCTGTAGGTATTTACTATTTTGAAAATGCCGCGCAACCAGAACATTTCTCTTCAATATTTGATAGTTTGTGGTGGGCAATTGTAACCTTAACAACCGTTGGTTATGGAGATGTATATCCCATTACCGTAGGCGGAAAAGTATTTACCTTCTTTATTTTAATTATTGGTTTAGGAATTGTTGCTATTCCAACCGGTATTATTTCTTCAGCTTTAACAAAGTCTGTAGATAACAAAACTGAATAATTTTGTATATTTAAAATAAAAATGAAAAGATTTCAAGCCCTAATTTTAGCCTTGCTTATCACTTCTTGTGGTGTTACTGTAAATTATGATTACGAAAAAGGCACAGACTTTACTCAATACAAAACCTACAATTATTTTGATGATATGCAAACGGGTTTAAGTCAACTGGATGCAAAACGTTTTTTTAATTTACTAGATTCTCAACTTCAAAAGAAAGGATTTGTACTTTCAGAAACACCAGATTTTATTATTGATGTTAAAAGTGAAACCTACCAATCTGCTCAAACAAGTTCCGTTGGAATGGGTGTTGGAAGTGGTGGTGGAGGCATGTCTGTTGGTATTCCTATTGGTCAAGGTTCAATTTCTAGACAAATTGTTTTAGATTTTGTTGATGGAAAAACACAACAATTATTTTGGCAAGGTGTTAGTAGTGAGCCTGCCGCTCCAGAAAACACACCTGAAGCGCGAGAAGCGCAGTTTCAAAAAGTGGTAATAAAATTATTAGAGAAATATCCGCCCAAAAAATAAACTTACTTTTTAATAACTTTTTTACGAGCTAATAAAACAGAGTCACTATAAAAGTTAGCTAGGTAAAGGCCTGCAGCTTGTTGGTCTAAATTTACAGCGTTTGTTATTCCAGGTTCTAAATGGGTTGATAAAACCTGTTTGCCATCCATACTTGTTAATTCTAAACGTAAATCTGACGTATTGAAACTGTCAAACTTCACATAAAAAGCATTGTTTGTTGGGTTTGGGTAGAGTGAAATAGAAAATCGATTTTCTTCAGCGGTAATATCGGTAATACCTAATGTGGTATTGTCAATACTCCAAGTAACAGTTGAAACATGAATAGTTTCATGACTATCAATACGCTGTAAACTTGTGTTGTCTGTAACGGTAACCGATAGACTATTTATACCATCATTCACATCTGCTTCCAATATAGAAACCATATTGACATCTGTAGTAAATGTAGAA
>DIAL01000092.1:0-6100 GCA_002414705.1 Flavobacteriaceae bacterium UBA5079 | reverse complement strand
TAATGTCCAAGTAGTTTCTAAAGAACTCGTAGTTGGATTAATAAGCGAAACATTGAAAGTAACGGGAAAGGTTGCCGTTTCAATGGATAAACTAGTTGGAGAAAAGCTATCAATTGGTGACACTAAATCGTGTATTTTCTCAATAATTCCTTCTTTACAAACAGCACAAAAAGGAAATCCTAAATAGCGCATTTTGCAAGTTTGATGCGGTCTGTACCAGTCGGAGCAAGATCCAGTTGCGCAATATTGAAAGACACCAATACCATTAGATCCAACCCAATTAGTCCATCTTACAAGACTAGGATCTGTTTCTTCGGTCATATTTATACCTTCTTCAGCTAACAAATCGCCTGGGTAATATTCATCTTTTAAGTCAACTAAAGAATGTCCAATTTCATGAATAGCAATTTCATCAGCGCTTGCTCCAGTAGACGCTACTGGAAATTCACCACCACTTCCACCATAATAAGGTGAGTTTACTAAAATAAGCGCTTGGTCGTATTCAGGAAAATTAGCAGCTAAAACAGAGGTGATTAAAATATAATTTGGAGCATATAATAAGCGATGAGAGCCAAAACCATCATAAGTGCTGCCAAAATAATTGTCGACCGCAGAAACTGGGACGCTGTAACTAGCTTCATCAGTTGCCGTGCCAGGATGTGTTGCACCACTTTCGTTTGAAATAACTTTTATAATATGTACATTAAAATAATCTGAATACTCTGAAAAAGGCGATTGCCCAAAAATAGCGCTCACAAAATTTAATGCATCATCTCGGAAATCTGGAAGCTCGACTTCCGTATAACCATCACCAAGAATAACAATATTAATGCGTTTATCATTATCACCAGCATTTTTAATGGTTTCTACATCAAAAGTCTGTGAATACGAACTTGCTAAAACAAGAAAATATAATAAAGTTAGTAAAGGTTTTATCATAATAATTAAAGCTTGGTTATTATGTAATTGGTAGTATCTGAATTGGTAATAACATATATGCGTGCATATTTTACCGATTTATTATAAGGCATTCTAAATGCGAAATCGGTTCTATCCAATGAGATTAAGCGTTTTTCTAAATTGCCTGAATCATTTACAAATTCAATAATTTTTTCCATCGGATTTTTAATGTAGCGTGTTTTAATTACTTGTAATTCCTCGTCCAATAATTCACAAGTTAAATTACCTGTTTTCATAAGTTCCTTTTCTTCATGAAACCCTTTAATCCGACCTTTAGCTAAAACCGTTTTTACATGATTGATTTCAAAACTAGTATCACTTGATTTTTTAATATGATAGGTTAAAAAAATCATGCTATCTGTTACTTTATTAGCTTGCTCATTTACGGAATTGTTTTGAGCAAAAACACTTGTGCTAATTGTAAATACAGCTAGTAATAAGAGAAAAATATGTTTCATAAATAAAAACAGAATCTATTGGTTTGTAAAGTTAGTCATTTAGTAACGAAGTCATTATGGATTTTTGTTTTTTCACATTAATTTATTCTACTACAATACGCACGCCTTCGCTATGGCTTGAAAATTCTGGAGCATACATACTTTGAATAGTTGTAATGCCATTACTCATATTTCCAGCATTATTCACACGTAAATCGTATTCAAATACATAAACACCTTTTGGTAGAAAGTCGAAAAAGAAATTAGTACTGGCATCTTTCGTGCTTTCATAATAACCCAAACCATCTTGCCATTTATAGGATGATAATACATTAATAGGTTCCAATCCTGCAGCACGCATATCTTTCATGTGAATGAATTCCATATCACGATCGCTACGTAATTCAATGCGCACGCGAACTAAATCGCCAACTTCTAATTTGGTTTCAGATGTGATTTCAGAAATAACTTCACCAGAATCTGTATTGGTTTTTTTGAAGAGTTTTTTCTTCAATTGTAACGGTGTTTTGGCTGTAGAAATCTTGTCTAAATCCTCAAAATATTGCCAGTATAAACTTCCCCAAGCAATACCTTTTTCCGTTTTTGTTAAGGTAACATCTGCCATTTCTGGTTTTATTTCTGATGCGTTCCAAGATGTTTTATAATAACCTGTTCCGGCTTCCACTTTTACAGCTTCCAATTTTGAAGGGTCAATTTTTTTGTTGCCAACTAATACGGTAGCGGCTTCGGTAACCGATAACCAGTTGCTTCCCTGTAATAATAAAGCATAAACCGCATCACTTGTCGCTTTGGTACTTTCCCACTTATTGGTTTGCTTGTTTTTTAATAACCACATTTTGAGGTTATCAATAGTATTCAGATTCTTCGTTTCATTCTGAATGACAGAACCAGCTTCAGAAAACACTTCAATCATTAAGGCTTGAGTTTCAATTGGCGCTTGGTACCAATGCCAAGATGCTTGATTTTCTTTCCAGTACACGCCTAATTCGTCATTGGTGATGCTCGTTTCTTCTAGAGATTTTAAGATTTTTGAAGCCGTTTTAGGCGCTTGATTTCTATGCGAAATTAGCGTCATTAAACCCTTGGCATATAGAGATCGTGATAACCAGTATTTTTCAATTTGAGTTCCGTAATAATCTGAAATGTCTTTAACCTCTTGACTTTGTTTAATGTCTGGGAAAAAGCTTCGCATGTATAAATAATGCAACTGTGTCATGCTCAAATGATCTTTACTTAAATCCGCATTTTTATTGTATTTGGTAATGTTTTTATATTCTGTGATGAATTCATTATCTAAATAAGAAATAGCGTTTGAAATCATAGATTCTTCCCTAGCGCTCTGAATGACATTCAATTTATCTAAATGCCCGAATCCTGTTATAATATGTTGGGTTATAAAACGATTTTCACGTCCACCTTTGAACCATGGCCAAGCACCAGAATCCATTTGGTTTTGCTCTAATTTACCCAAGGCATTTTCTAATTCGATAGTCATTTTGTTGAGGTCGAATAACAAGGCGATACGTTTTTTCTGTTCCGTTTCGCTTTGTGCATCACGTAACCAAGGCGTTTCTTGAATTAATATGTTTTTTAATTCTTGGTTTTTCTCCAAATTAGAAACCAAGGCTTCCGAATTTCGCCATTGATTAAAAACCTCTTGAATCCGTGGATTACTATTAGCTATGTGACTTGCCAAGGCATTTGCGTAATAGCGACTAAAGGTTTGCTCACTACAGTCGTAAGGATATTCCATTAAATAGGGAAGAGCCTGAACCGCATACCAAGCTGGATTGGAGGTCATTTCCAAAGTCAGTTTATGATGTTTTAAACTGGATGAGGTATTTGTTTTTAGTTTATCCAACGTGAACGTTCTAGTTTCGTTGCTCTTAATCCACATAGGTAAAGTTTCTGTTACCAACATACGATTCGATAAAACGGGTAGGGCATTTTGTTCACCATCGCTAAAATCGCCTGCTTTGGCAACCACTTTGTATTGAATAGCATCTATGGTTTCTGGAATAGTTAATTGCCAAGATACTTGGGTGTTTCCTTTAGAATCCACTTCAAAAATCCTCTCTGGCTTCGCTATCTCTCCAGAGGAGAGAACCAATAATTGTGCAGATATATCTTCACCAGTTATAGCATCTGTTAGTTGTAGTATTGCTTGTCCTGATAACTTGTTTTCGGATAGATTCGCAATTTTTGTGCTAATGGTTATTTGATCACCATTTCGTAAAAAACGTGGTGCATTTGGAATAACCATTAATTCTTTTTGAGTAACCGTTTCTAAACTAGTCACTTGGCTTTCTAACGTTTTGGTATGTGCCAATAATTGCAATTTCCACTTGGTTAAAGCTTCAGGTGTGGTGAAGCTGAAACTCACATTACCTTCCGAATCTGTTTGTAATTGTGGAAAGAAAAAAGCGGTTTCTTGGAGGTTTTTGCGAACTTGAACTTGTGATAAACCTTCTTTTTTTGTGGTGATAATTATGACTCCGTTTGAACCTTCAGAACCATATAATGCAGATCCAGCCACACCTTTTAAAACATTAGTGGACTCGATACTTTCTGGAGACATATTTGCCAAAGTTTCCGCACTTGAAATAACACCATCGATAATAATCAATGCTTGATTAGGAACATCAAGAGAACGATTCCCTCTTAAAACGATTCTTGATGATTTATCCGAATTAATAGCTAATCCTGAAACTTTACCTTGTAGTTCTTCAACTACCACTTCGTTAGACTCCATGACTAATTCATCCTCATAATAATAGTTATCATCACCAAAATAAAACCCAAACCAATCCAATTGATCATAGCCTTGATGAGGAAAACCTATATTTAATCGTGGTACATTTTGTGTTCTGAAATTTTGAATTCCAAAACTGTAATGGGCTTGTCTTGAAGCATTAGAATTATACAACGGTTTATCTAACGGATTTAATGTCCAATTATGTGGTTTAAATTGGTCTAACGAGGCATCATACATACTGGCTAAAATTTCAGCAGACACTTTTTCGCCTTTTGGACCTTTAATTTTAAATGCCCAATTTTCATCAGTTCCTGGTTGTAGTTTATCTCGGAATGTGGTGGTTTCTATTTCTAAATCGGTTTTAGGATAAGGCACTGAAATAATTTCATTTCCCGATTGAAAACTGTTTGCAAACGCAAAACTGTAATTTATAGCAAATCCGCCTAAATCAGATTCTGCAACCGGAATTTCAATAGTTTTTTTGTTGTTATTGAGCGTTATTTGATAACTATTAATGGTTTTTTCGTTTTTCTCAACATCCATGGTAACTGTTACATTTTCGGCGGCAGAACCAATGGTTAGCAATACCGTATCATTTGGTTGATAGGTGTTTTTATTGGTCGTGAAGCTAAATAATTGATTGTCAGAAACCGTTTTGTCAGTATCATTATACAAACTTGTTTTTGCCTCTGCTGTAACCGTTTGACCAAATTTATCGGTACTTTCTAACACCATCACATACAATCCAGAATCCCATTTTTTAATATTTCCTAAATCAACAGTTTTCGATTTTTCCGTGTTAAAATCCGTTTCAAAAACCTTATCGCCTTTTTTCCAATTGTTACTATTATCTTCATTAGCATAAGCATCATGTGGAAATTTCGCTTTAAATTCTGCTTCTGAAAGCATTTTGTAATCTGGTGCATCCCAAGGTCTGCTGCGTAATACCTGTTCTGGTGCTTTAAGCTTATATATTTTAAGCGTTCCAGTTGCTGCTGTAAATTCACCATTTAAATTTCTGGTATCTATTTCGATACTATGATTTTTAGTGGTTTTCTCTAACGTACTTTCAACAGAAATAGATGCTGTCATGGCATGATAACCAACATTTACTATAATGGAACTACTGCGTGTTTCACCATTAATATCGGTGACATCGGCTGTGACTTCATAGTTAAAAATCGGCAAGGTGCTTTTGTCAACACGACTATCTGGAATGGCTTTGAAGGTAATGTTAAATTCACCTTTGTCATTGGTTGTGCTTTGGCCATGTGTGATTTCTCGTGGTTCGGAAAAAAACGCTGGTCGATACCAATAATACCAATCTGGATATTGGACTTTTCTTTGCACCCGATACACCACTTTGGCATTGGTAATAGTACTGCCAGCAAAAGCTAAAGCGTTTCCTTTTACGGTAATGGAATCATTAACTTTAAAGGTTTCTGTAATTGGTTTGAACGTGGTTTCAAATTTGGGACGTTTATATTCTTCAACTGAAATGTAGTTGTATGTTTTAAAATACTTCTTGTCAGAATTGAAAACCATCTGATATTCCCCTAGCACAGCATTGATTGGTAATATGAATTCACCAGAGACAGAGCCAAAATCATTAGTTTTTAGTTCAAGTGTTTTTAATTTTATATTATTAACATTGTTATAAAGTGTTATTTGAACTAATTCATTTTTTAAAACCTTGGATTTGCCTTGCTCAGTTTCAATAGCAATCCCTTTAAAATATACGGTTTGTCCAGGTCTGTAAATACTTCGGTCTGTAAATAGGAAGCCTTTATAGCTAACCAGATCTTTGTTTTGTTTGTATTCCGGATTCACATAATAATCACCAAAATAAGCTTTGTCTGTTTTTGAAGTTGCAATAATTTTTACTTGTGTCCTGCGACTTTGCGTTTTTATAATTTCTATGTTTCCT
>DIAL01000038.1:24867-25917 GCA_002414705.1 Flavobacteriaceae bacterium UBA5079 | reverse complement strand
GGTTTTCATTGGCTAATAAAAATAAAAACAAAACCAAATCGGACCCTAGAAACGAATTGTTTTATGAGTTTGTTCGGGTGGTAACGGATTTACAACCCAAAGCTTTCGTCATGGAAAATGTGCGAGGCTTATTATCCATGCAAAAAGGTCAAGTTATTAAACTCATGAAAGAAGAATTTGAAAACGCAGGAGTTGGTTACAATGTAGATTATAAAGTGCTTTTAGCATCAGATTATGGTGTGCCGCAAAACAGACATCGTGTTATTATGATTGGCATCCGAAAGGATTTGGATAAGCAACCACAATTTCCAAATAAAACGTATGAAAATCCGATTACCGTTTGGGACGCTATTTCCGATTTACCCCAAATTAATGCTTCCGAAGGAACCGAAAAAATGACTTATGAAACCGAAGCCAGTAATAATTATCAAGAATTCTTAAGACAGCAAAGCACATCGGTTTTTAACCATGTAGCTATGCGTCATACCCAACGATTAATTAATCGGTTTCAAGTAATAAAATCTGGTGAATCTTTGGCACATGTATCTCAAGAACATGCAGCTGTAAAACGTGGAAACCCTAAAGAGAAATCGAAAATCGTATTTTCACAAAATAACCAGCGCTTGCATGCCAATAAACCTTCGCCAACTATAGCAGCATCATTTCAAAGTAATTTTATTCATCCGTTTTTGCATCGGAATTTTACAGCTCGTGAAGGTGCACGATTGCAATCATTTCCTGATCATTTTATTTTTCAAGGTATGCGTACCAAAATGAGTTGGGAAAAGGGTTTGAGCCAATATCAACAAATAGGAAATGCCGTTCCACCATTATTAGGTTATGCCATTGCGAAAGCTTTGCAGGAAACATTGAGTGGAATTGAAAATTCAAGCGAAAAATTATTCGAAAGTTTACCGATTACGGATTAAGCGATTTGTGAATAAGTTTCGCTGTTTTTTCACTCGCTCCTTTACCACCTAATTTTTTTTCAAGCTCATAAAAATCTAAAAACATTTTGTTCCTAGTGGGTTTATCAAGAATTTTATCTAG
>DIAL01000038.1:23094-24744 GCA_002414705.1 Flavobacteriaceae bacterium UBA5079 | reverse complement strand
TTATTAACTCTGTAACAACTTCTCTGTCCATGATTAAATTCACTAAAGAAATGTATTTAATATGTTTTACCAAACGCTTGCCAATTTGGTAGGACAACCAACTGCCTTTATAACAAACCACTTCTGGAACTTTAAATAAAGCAGCTTCCAATGTTGCTGTTCCCGATGTTACTAATGCAGCAGAAGCAACACTTAATAAATCATACGTTTTATTGGATATAAAATGAACGTTGGAATCTTTAATAAAAGGCTTATAGAAATCATAATCCTGACTTGGCGCACCAGCTATTACAAATTGATAGTTTGGATAGTCTTGAACCAAGCTTAACATAACGGATAGCATTTTAGAAATCTCTTGTTTTCTGCTGCCAGGTAATAAGGCTATTATAGGTTTTTCGCTTAATTCGTTCTCCGCTCTAAATACGACTTCGCTAATTTGTTCACGACCAGAAATAGCATCAATTAATGGATGCCCAACAAAAGTTACTGGGTAATTATGGGTTTTATAAAACGTTTCAACAAAGGGTAAAATAACGTACATGGCATCAATGTCGCGCTTAATATCTTTAACACGTCCAGCTCTGGATGCCCAAACTTGTGGAGAAATATAATAATTGGTTTTAAAGCCTTCTTGTTTCGCCCATTTAGCTATACGAAGGTTAAACCCAGAATTATCAATAAAAATAATGGCATCTGGTTGGTATTCGGCAATATCTGATTTACATAAATCGAAATCCTTAAATATAGCAGAGAGGTTCATAATTACTTCCGCAAAACCCATAAAAGAGCGTTCCTTATAGTGTTTTACCAAAGTGCCACCAACGTCTTGCATTAAATCGCCTCCCCAAAAACGGAATTCCGCTTTTGAATCCTCTTTTTTCAGAGCTTTCATGAGGTTGGAGCCGTGTAAGTCTCCTGAAGCTTCACCAGCAATTATATAATATCTCATACTACATAAATTTAAACAGAAATGTTGAAACAGCAATGATTACGGTTGCTAAAAGTACACCACGAGCACGATAGTCTTGTTTCTTCTTAATAAAAATAAAAAAGGCTACTAAATTTAAAATAGCACCTAAACTAACTAATTTTCCTAAAAAACCTTCTGCAGAGGCACTTCTTAATACTTGCATAAAATCGTCGTGGTTTCCTAAAAGCATAGCAGCTAAATATACACCTATGGCATTAGCAATTAAGCCCACTAACAAACCTATAAAAACTTCTTTTTTAATCATTAAAATTCCATGTGTTTAATTGCTGAACATAATGGTGAGCTGTTAAATCAAATTGAACGGGAACAACCGATACATAATTGTTTTCCAAAGCCCATTCATCGGTATCTTCACCTTTGTCTAAATTAACAAATTTACCGGTTAACCAATAATAATCTTTTCCTTGTGGTGTTTGTCGTTTATCAAATTCTTCTTGCCAGTTGGCCTTGGCTTGTCGGCAAATTTTAATACCTTTTATATCTTCTGTTTTAACATTTGGTATGTTTACATTAAGAACAACATCTTTAGGTAAACCGTTTTTTAAAACTTCTTGGGTTATTCTTTTTGCAATAACTTTAGCTGCTGTAAAATCAGCATTATAATTATAGTCTAAAAGTGAAAAACCAACTGCTGGAATACCTTCAATACCAGCTTCTAA
>DIAL01000038.1:13592-22999 GCA_002414705.1 Flavobacteriaceae bacterium UBA5079 | reverse complement strand
CCCTCTATACCAGCTTCTAAAGCGGCACTCATTGTTCCTGAATAAATAACATTTATGGACGAATTTGAACCGTGATTTATACCCGAAACACATAAGTCAGGACGTCTGTCTAAAATTTCGTTTACAGCTAGTTTAACACAGTCGGCTGGCGTGCCAGAACAGCTGTATTCCAAGCGTCCAGATTCATCAATACGAACACGTTCTAAATGTAGTGTGGAATTAATGGTAATAGCATGTCCCATGGCGCTTTGTGGACTGTCTGGAGCTACCACAACAACGTCGCCTAAATCTTGAACAGCCTCAATTAATGCGCGTACACCAGGAGCCGTTATCCCATCGTCGTTTGTGACTAAAATTAGTGGTCTTTTTGTCATTTTCAATACCGTTTATTTCGGATGCTAAAATACATAAAATCATACGTAATGCCTGAATTTATATGGTTTAACAAAAAATTAATAGCAATTGGCTAATTTGGCATGGTTTTTTCTTAATTTAGTGAAAAATAATTTATGCTTTTTTTGAGACTTATGAAAAGGAATTATAACATTTTAGTGCTATTGCTTTTATTAGCATTTGCATCCTGTAGTTTTACTACAAAAACATTTGATGATCCCGATAAAGACAAGTTGCTTATTCAAGTAATAACATACGTTTTGGAACGTGGTCATTTTGATCCTAAAACTATGGATGATACATTTTCTGCTGCGGTTTACACGGATTATTTAGAACAAATTGATCCATTAAAACAGTATTTCTACAAATCGGATATTGAAGAATTTTCGAAGTATAAAACCGAATTGGACGATCAGTTGAAAGCCTATGATATTTCATTTTTCAATTTAACACATGAGCGTTTAGTGAAACGTATTGAAGAGGCTAAAATAATTTACAAAGATATTTTAGAAAAACCGTTCGATTATTCAAAAAAAGAAACCTATGATGCCGATTATGAGGCTATTGGTTATGTGAAAAATAAAAAAGAATTAACAGATCGTTGGAGACAACGTTTAAAGTATAGTAATTTATCCAATTATGATGAATTAATCTACGAGCAGAAAAATCTGGAGAAAACGAATGCGCTCGCAGACTCATTAAAACTAGATCCAGTTGCTAAAAAAACGATTGCTGAAATTGAAAAAGAATCGCGTGAATCGACATTAAAAACAATTGATGTTTATTACAACGATTATATAGACGATATGGATCGTGACGACTGGTTTGTTATGTATATTAATGCTATTGCGCAAGAATTTGATCCACATACAACCTATTTTGCACCGCAAGATAAGGAGGCCTTTAATCAAGATATGGCTGGAAAATTAGAAGGTATTGGTGCACGATTACAAAAGCGAAATGATAATACAAAAATTGTAGAATTAATTTCAGGTGGTCCAGCTTGGAGAGGAAAAGAACTGGAAGTTGGTGATGTTATTGTGAAAGTACGTCAGGAAGACGAGAAAGAGCCTGTTACTATTACAGGTATGCGTATTGATGATGCTATTAAATTAATAAAAGGGCCTAAAGGTACGAATGTGTATTTAACGGTTAAAAAAGTTGATGGAACTACAAGAGTCATAAAAATTACTCGTGACGTGGTTGAAATAGAAGAAACACACGCTAAATCTGCCTTTGTTAAGAAAGATGGAAAGAATTTTGGAATCATTAATTTGCCTAAATTTTATGCCGATTTTGACGATTATAAAAAACTAAATGCAGCTACAGATGTTAAAAATGAAATTATCCGCCTTAAAGAACAAGGTATGGAAGGTTTGGTTTTAGATCTACGTAATAATGGAGGTGGCTCATTACAAACTGTTGTGGAAATGGCTGGTTTATTTATTGAAGATGGTCCAATTGTACAAGTGCGTTCCACACAAAATCCTAAAGAAGTTTTAAATGATACGGATAAATCCATTGTTTGGGATGGTCCATTAGTGATTTTAGTAAATGAATTTTCAGCATCTGCTTCCGAGATTATGGCAGCAGCTATGCAAGATTATAAGCGTGCCATTATTATTGGTAGCAAGCAAACATATGGTAAAGGAACTGTTCAGTCCTTTTACGACTTAAATGATATGGTTAGAAATAATCAAGAAGGCGATTTAGGTGCATTAAAAGTTACCAGACAAAAGTATTACAGAATAAATGGCGGATCTGTTCAACTAGAAGGTGTAAAAAGTGATGTGGTGGTTCCAGACCGTTTCAGTTTTATTGACATAGGCGAAAAAGATCAAAAAAACCCGTTGTCTTGGGATGAAATTGATGCAGCCGATTATAAACTATGGGAAGGATATTTTGATTATGATACAACCATAAAAATGAGTAATGATCGTATGAAAGATAACCAGCAGCTTAAATTAATTGCCGATAATGCGCAATGGGTTCGAGCGCGTATGGATGAAAAAACATACCCATTAAATTATGATGAGTACAAAGCACAATTGGATGCAAATGAAACAGAGTCCAAAACATTTGATAAAATTGGTGAGTATAAAACTAACTTAACTTATGAGTCATTGCCTTACGAGCAGCAGCTTTTTGAACAGGACACAGTTTTAAAAGATAAACGTCAGCGCTGGCATGAAAGCTTGAGCAAGGATGTTTATGTAGAAGAAGCCCTAATGGTGTTGCAGGATTTAAAAACATCTTATAATATTAAAAAAGTAGCTACGGTTAAGGACTAAAAAATTTATGAGTCAACAATCCAACTCATTAAGTCAATTAGCGCTCCAGAAATTTAAAAAAGATTTCTGGGGCGTTTTTAGTTTGGGCTTTATTGTTTTTGTAGGCATAATTTCCACATTTGCGTATGTTATTGCTCCAGATAGTTCTGAATATGCCAATCAGATGCATCTGTCTATTCATTCTAAAAAGCCAGGTTTTTCGGTTCAAATGCTAACCATTCCGCAGAAAACAGAAATTGAAGAATCAATTTTTTCAAATCTATTTTTTGGAAAGAAAATTCAAGATTCTGAAATCCCGATTACTGCCTATTCTATAAATGAAAATACATTAACTTATACAGAATATGCTTCAGATGGTTTGGAGGGTATGACCAAATCGATTGATATGAATGGATTGTTGGAATCCGAATTAATTTCAAATAAAACGTTCCTTTTTGGAACTGATAAATATGGCCGCGATTTATTAAGTAGAACACTCGTTGGTGCTAGAATATCTTTTTTTATTGGTTTCATAGCGGTTTTAATTTCTCTAGTTATTGGCATTTTTATGGGAAGTGTAGCTGGTTATTTTGGTGGACGAGTGGATGCTGTTATTATGTGGTTTATAAATGTATCTTGGTCTATACCAACCTTATTATTAGTAATTGCTATTACCTTGGCTTTAGGAAAGGGTTTTTGGCAAGTGTTTATTGCTGTAGGATTAACCATGTGGGTAGAAGTGGCACGTGTGGTTCGTGGTCAAGTTATGGGAGTTAAAGAAATGCAATATGTTACGGCAGCTCGTGCATTAGGTTTTAATGATTTTCGGATTATCACGAAACACATTTTACCCAATATTATGGCGCCTGTTATTGTTATTTCGGCAGCAAATTTTGCGGCTGCTATCCTAATTGAAAGTGGATTAAGCTTTTTAGGAATTGGAGCGCAACCACCAATGGCAAGTTGGGGAGCTATGATTAAAGATCATTACAATTACATTATTCTCGGTAAACCGTATTTGGCCTTAATTCCTGGTTTGTGTATTATGAGTTTGGTTATGGCATTTATGTTAATGGGAAATGCGCTTCGGGATGCTTTGGATGTGAAATCTTAAGTAAACTAATGGTCTACATTAAAAAATTGCGCCCAGATTTCATTATTCAAGAGTTTAGCCATCATATCAGCACGATGTTCTCCATTTCTAATAACAACTTGACCATTAGACTTTATTAGAGCAAACGATCCACATAAGGTTGGTGATTTAAAAAGTTTATTTCGAAAGTAGTTTTCGTTGTCTATAAAAAAATATTCATTTTTTTTACGCGGATTATTTTTTAAGGTCATGCCAGCTTCAAATAGAACGATATAGGTTATATTTTCCCGTTCTATATCTCTGCGTAAAGGATCTAAAAAATTTTTACGGTCTATTATTTCGACTTGTGTCCACGTATTATCCCAACGTGACGTACATAAATCATCTTTATATCTGTATTCAATAAGAATGGTGTTGCTGTCTGGAATCTTCCTATTTAATAAAGTTTCCATTTGTGTTTTTATCTCCTCATATTTAAAAACTCCCTTTAGAAATAGATCTTGCTTTAAGGTGTGATGCGTGATGCCTTTTTCATTAACATGCAGCCACGTACTATATGATAAATCTTTGTTGCGCCATTTAGCGTAATATTCTCTGAGTTTTATTTTTTCTCCATGTTCATCTATATAAATATCTTCTTGGGCAATTGAAGTATGGACAAAAAGTAAAATTAATATGAAACTGAAACATGTTTTCATTTCTCCATGTTTTCATTCACCTCATGAATGTAATTTAAAACATCATCTTTACCAATATCTTTTGATGAAGAGGTGATAAAATAATTTGGCATTTGCTCCCAAGTTTCTAACATAATAGCGCTATAATCGGCTACGTGATTTAGAATAGCTTGCGGTTTTAGTTTGTCAGCTTTGGTGAATATTATGGAAAAAGGAATGCCATTTTCTCCCATCCAAGCCATGAATTCCAAATCTATTGGCTGTGGTTTATGTCTAATATCTACCAAAACGAAAGCCGAAACCAATTGCTCGCGTTGCGTGAAATAATCCGTAATAAATTTTTGAAAGGTTTTTTTAGAACTTTTAGAAACACGCGCATAACCATAGCCTGGCAAATCTACTAAATACCAATTCTTATTAATTAAAAAATGATTGATTAGTTGCGTTTTTCCTGGTCTTCCTGAAGTTTTGGCTAAACTTTTTCTGCTAGTTAGCATGTTGATTAGCGATGATTTTCCAACATTACTTCGTCCAATAAAGGCATATTCAGGAACCAAGTTTTTGGGACATTTTGCAACATCAGAATTGCTCATTACAAATTCTGCCGATTTAATTTCCATAGCTTTTTCCCAGAATTTTGGGTATTTAAGAGTTACTATTTATAATCCGCGTTTCGTTAACCAGCCATCGAGTATGGTGTTAAATTCATCAGGATGTTCCATCATGGCAGCATGGCCGCATTTGTCAATCCAGTATAATTCAGAATCTGGTAATAATTCATCAAATTCTACAGCCACTTCTGGAGGCGTAACGGTATCGTTTTTTCCCCAAATAATACAAGTTGGAGTCGTCATTTTTGGTAAATCTTTAGCCATATTATGACGAATTGCGCTTTTAGCAATTGCCAATGTTTTAATAAGTTTATGTCTGTCGTTTACAGTTTCGTAAACTTCGTCTACAATTTCTTTAGTGGCTACTTCTGGGTCATAAAAAACATCTTGTGCTTTCTTTTTAATGACTTCATAATCACTTCGTTTTG
This sequence comes from Flavobacteriaceae bacterium UBA5079, assembly GCA_002414705.1. Taxonomy (GTDB): domain Bacteria; phylum Bacteroidota; class Bacteroidia; order Flavobacteriales; family Flavobacteriaceae; genus Algorimicrobium. The sequence goes on along the minus strand of DIAL01000038.1, from coordinate 17,527 downwards.
GGTAACTTCCTCCCATGGCGCTTTCATAAAGACCCGAACTTCCCGTAATAATTAAAGCGGTAACTTTTTTAGGGTATAATTTAGTGTGATACAAGCCAATATGGCCACCTAAAGAATTTCCCAATAAGATAACATCATCCAGTTCTTTAAACTCAATAAAGTCGTGTAGATATTTTGCGAAACTTTTTACATTGGTTTTTAAAAGGGACATGGAGTAAATGGGTAATTCCGGAATAATTACACGATACCCTTTCTGGCTAAAATAGGTAGTAACAGAATCAAAATTGCTTAATCCTCCCATTAAACCGTGTAAAACAATTATGGGTCTGCCTTCACCTACTTCAATGTAGCTATAGCTTTTTTCTTGTTTTAATCTGTGCGCCATTAATTGGTTAGTCTTTTCTTTGAAAACAAATATAGGTAAATCATTCATAATATATCCATATTTATATAATCCTCCAAGGCTTACTTCTATTCAAGATATTAACAATGGTGTTATGTTAAAATTTCAACTATCATAATTTGCTGATAGGTAGCTATTAAGGGTGGTTTTTGAGTTGTTTAAGAGTTGTCTAGTAGTTAATAATCGAAAAATTATTAACAAAGTGGTAGAAAGTGGTAAAAGGTGGTAAAATTTTCAATATATTTGAATCTTAAACTCGAAAATCGATTTAAACCGCTTTGAGCTCATTAATAGGAACATACGAATGTAAAGTAGATGCAAAAGGACGACTGATGTTACCTGCTGCATTGAAAAAACAGTTGGCGCCTGCTCTTCAGAATGGTTTTGTTTTAAAGCGCGCAGTTTTTCAACCCTGTTTAGAATTGTATCCAATGGCGGAATGGGAAGCGTTAATGCAAAAAGTAAACAAGTTGAATCGGTTTAAGAAAAAAAACAATGACTTTATCCGTCGCTTTACAGCTGGTGTTAAAATTATTGAGGTAGATGCTACAGGTCGTTTACTTATTCCTAAAGATTTAGTCGCATTTGCAGATATTTCAAAAGAAATTGTTATGTCTAGCGCTATTAATATTGTTGAAATTTGGGATAAAGACAAATACGAACAAGCTATTGATGATGCTACAGGAGATTTTGCAGATTTAGCTGAAGAAGTAATGGGACAAGACGATGACGACTATGGAATATCATAACCCAGTTTTACTGAAAGAAACCGTTGACGGTTTGAATATAAAAGAAGATGGTGTCTATGTAGATGTCACCTTTGGAGGTGGTGGACATAGTAAGGAAATTCTAAAAAGACTTGGTAAAGATGGGAAGCTTTTTGCTTTTGATCAAGATCCAGATGCGCTTGAAAACGCGATTGATGACGAACGTTTTACGCTTATTCACGAGAATTTTCAGTTTATGAAGCGTTTTTTAAGATTCTACGGAGTTAAGGAAGTGGATGGGATTTTGGCAGATTTTGGTGTGTCATCACATCAATTTGATGTAGCGGAACGTGGTTTCTCTACGCGTTTTGAAGCTGATTTAGATATGCGAATGAATCAAAAAAGTGAGCTATCTGCATACAATGTGGTGAATGATTATGATGAAGAACAGATAAGCGCAGTACTTTGGCAATATGGTGAATTAAGACAAGCAAATGCTATGGCACGTGCTATTGTGGAGCAGCGAAAAGAAGCACCTATAAAAACCAGTGACCAGCTAAAATTAGCATTAAAGTCATTTTTGCAACATAAAAAAGAAAATAAAGTTCTGGCTCAAATATATCAAGCCATTCGTATTGAAGTGAATCAGGAGATTGAAGTATTAAAATCGTTTTTGTTACAAGCCCCAGAAATTTTGGTTGAAGGTGGTAGATTGAGTGTTATTTCCTATCACTCATTAGAAGACAGATTGGTTAAGCGTTTCATACGTAATGGTCTTTTTGAAGGCGAACCAGAACGCGATATGTATGGTAATTTTGAAGTGCCATTGAAAAAAGTAGGTGGTTTAATTGTCCCATCGCGAGAAGAAATTAAGGTAAATAATAGAGCAAGAAGTGCTAAACTTCGCATTGCTGAAAAAGTGTAATTCCTAACGGAAAAATGAACTAGGTGAAAAAAGGATTCTACAATATACTAAAAGGAACGTTTTTAATAAACGAGGATGCGCCAAAAAGCTGGCGGATGATTTTGTTTGTTTCCGTTTTAGCTATTGTAATGATAGCTAGTTCGCACAGTGCAGACAAAAAAGTGCACCAAATTGCAAGACTAAACAATGAGGCAAAAGAATTGCGGTCGGCTTTTGTGGATGGCAGAACACGCCTCATGGAATTAAAAAAAGAAACCGTTGTAGAATTGAAAATGGAAATAAAAGGATTAGCAATTTCTGAAATTCCACCAACGAAAATTAAAGTTAAATCTCAAAAGTAGTTCAGCTTGGCAACAAACGAGAAGAACATATCAAACCGATTATATTTTGTAGCAGGATGTATGTTCATCTTCGCTCTGGCAGTCGTGTTTAAACTTTTAAGTATCCAAATGCTTTATGGTGAAAAATATCGAAGCATGGCTGAAGAACTCACTATTAAAGATGTCGTAATTCCTGCTAATCGTGGTAATGTGTATTCGGCTAATGGGAATTTATTAGCGACTTCCGTTCCAAAATACGATATTAGGTTAGATGCTATGACGCCTTCTTCGGCAAGATTTGAGTCTTTATTAAAGCCGCTATGCGATTCGTTATCAAAATACTCTGGAAAACCTTCTGCTTATTTTCAAAAAGATATTAGAAAAGCACGAGCCAATAAAAACAGATATTATTTGTTAGCGCGCGATATTGGTTATTCCGACTATGTGCGGATTCGCAATTTTCCATTGTTAAGTTTAGGTGCTTTTAAAGGTGGTTTAATTGTGGAGCAAACCACTAAACGTGAACATCCGCTGGGCGGAATTGCACAACGTTCTATTGGTTATGAGCGTGTTGATGAAAAAGGAAACGCAACACGAGCAGGTATTGATGGTGCTTTTGGAGTTAAATATCTACGTGGTACAGATGGAAGACGTTTAAAGCAAAAAATAGGAAAAGGCCAATGGAAACCCATTGCAGATTATAACCAAATTGAGCCTCAAGATGGTTATGATGTGTATACCACATTAAGTGTTAATATTCAAGATATAGCGCATCATGCCTTATTGCAACAGTTGGAATTTTATCAAGCAGAGCATGGTTGTGTCGTGGTTATGGAAGTGGCTACTGGTGAAATTCGTGCCATTTCAAATTTAGGAAAAACGGCAAATGGTGGTTATTATGAAAAACTGAATTATGCTGTTGGCGAATCTCATGAGCCTGGTTCTACATTCAAAGTCATGGCTTTAATGGCTGCTTTGGAGGATAAGGTTATAGATACATCAACAATAGTGGACACCAAAAAAGGGCGTAAAATATTTTATGGTCGTGCTATTACAGATTCTAAACATGGTGGTTATGGAAAAATTTCCGCTGCACGTGCTTTGGAAGTCTCCTCCAATATAGGGCTAGCCACGATAATCGATGAGCACTATTCTAAAAACCCAGAAAAATTTATTAACCGCATTAAAAGTTGGTCTTTACACGAGCCTTTAGGATTACCAATTTTAGGAGAAGGCAAACCTGTTATCCCAAGTCCAGGTGATGACATTTGGAGTAAAAATGCTTTGCCATCCATTGCTTACGGTTATAATATGGAGTTAACACCTTTGCAAACACTAACGTTTTATAACGCTATTGCCAATAATGGTGTTATGGTGAAACCGCGTTTTATTAAATCGGTGAAAGAACTAGATAGACATATAGAAACGTTTGATAAGTATGTTATAAACAATAAAATAGCGTCCGATAAAACCATTAAAGAAATGCAAGAAATTTTGAAAAATGTGGTGGTTCGTGGAACAGGGAGTTCGTTGTATTCACCTTATTTCTCCATGGCAGGTAAAACAGGAACAGCTAAAAC
>DIAL01000038.1:12739-13462 GCA_002414705.1 Flavobacteriaceae bacterium UBA5079 | reverse complement strand
AACAGGAACAGCTAAAACCGAATATTGGAAAAAAGACTGGAATGAAAACAAACGCTATGTGTCTTCATTTGCTGGTTATTTTCCAGCTGAAAACCCTAAATATTCCTGCATAGTTGTTATTCATAAACCAAGCGTGCAAAAAGGATTTTATGGTGCTGATGTTTCTGGTCCTGTATTTAAACGCATTGCTCAAAAAATATTTACAGATACACCTATTATTGATTCTGTTGAGACTTTGGAAGTTAATGATGTAGCAGTAAATGCGGAATATGACGCCTATTTTGAAACAGCACAAACCTATAAAACTATTATGCCAAATGTGGTTGGGTTGCCAGCAATGGATGCCATTGCTCTGTTGGAAAATATGGGTTTAAACGTAAAAGCTGAAGGTGTTGGTCAGGTAAAAGTTCAGTCAATTTCTAAAGGAGAAAAAATTAAGAAAAATCAAGTAGTAACTATTCAAGCATCATGATGATTTTAAAAGACATACTCTATAAAGTACCTTTACTTGCTGTTGCAGGAAGTACCAATGTGTCTATAAATAATCTAGTTTTCGATTCTAGAAAGGTGACTAATAACGATGTGTTTATTGCTATAAAAGGAACTGTTTCTGATGGTCACGACTATATTCAAACAGCAATAAATCAAGGGTGTGTTGCGGTAATTTGTGAGCAAATGCCAGATTCATTGGTGGATGCCGTTGTCTATGTTGAGGTAAGCAAC
>DIAL01000038.1:9091-12570 GCA_002414705.1 Flavobacteriaceae bacterium UBA5079 | reverse complement strand
ACGCTTCCAGTGCTTTGGCAATAATGGCTTCTAATTTTTATGGTGTGCCTTCGGCTAACTTAAAATTAGTTGGCGTTACTGGGACCAACGGGAAAACAACCATTGCAACCTTATTATATCAACTATTTAAAAATGCAGGTTATAAAGTTGGTTTATTATCTACTGTGAAAATTATGGTGGATGATACAGAGTTTAAAGCAACCCATACAACACCAGACTCTATAACCATAAATAGTTATTTAAAGCAGATGAATGATGCTGGAGTCGAGTTTTGCTTTATGGAAGTCAGCTCTCACGGAATTCATCAAAAACGGACTGAAGGTTTACAGTTTAAAGGTGGCATTTTCACCAATTTAACACATGATCATTTAGATTATCACAACAGTTTTGCAGAGTATCGCGATGTGAAGAAAGCGTTCTTTGATGGGTTATCCAAAGATGCCTTCGCATTAGTAAATGTGGATGATAAAAATGGTTTGGTGATGTTGCAGAATTCAGCAGCAAAAAAATACACCTACGCCTTAAAAAGTTACGCTGATTATAAAGCGCAAATTTTAGAAAATCAGTTTACGGGCTTGCTTCTTAAAATTAACGATAGCGAAGTTTGGACACGATTAATTGGTAGTTTTAACGCCTATAACGTGTTAGCAATTTATGCTACAGCCGAATTACTAGGTTTAGAAAAAGTAGAAATTTTACGTCTGGTAAGCGATTTAACAAGTGTATCAGGACGTTTTCAATATCTCATTTCCGAATCGAAAATAACCGCTATTGTAGATTATGCGCATACGCCTGATGCTTTGAAAAATGTATTGGAAACTATTAATAGCATCCGTACAAAAAATGAAGAACTTATAACAGTTGTTGGTTGTGGTGGTGATCGTGATAAAACCAAGCGACCAAAAATGGGACACATTGCTTCGGCTTTGAGTACGCAAGTTGTTTTTACAAGTGATAATCCGCGAACCGAAAATCCAGAAACGATTTTAAATGAAGTAGAAGCAGGTGTAGAGCCTCAAAATTTCAAAAAAACAGTTTCAATTACCAATAGAAAACAAGCCATTAAAACAGCTTGTCAAATGGCAAAACCCAATGATATTATTTTAATAGCTGGGAAAGGCCATGAAAATTACCAAGAGATAAATGGCGAACGTTTTGATTTCGATGATTTTAAAATTGTTCAAGAATTATTAAAACAATTAGAAAAATAATATGCTGTATTACCTATTTGAATATTTAGACAAATATTATGATTTTCCAGGATCTGCTTTATTCGGTTTCCTAACCTTTAGAGCTGCTGTGACTATCATATTATCTCTGCTAATATCTACAATTTTTGGCAAACGTATTATTCGTTTCCTTCAAAAGCAACAAGTAGGGGAAACTATTCGCGATTTAGGTTTAGAAGGCCAAGTTGAAAAAGCTGGAACGCCAACCATGGGTGGAATTATTATTATTCTAGCCACATTAATTCCGGTGTTGTTGTTTGCGAAATTAGAAAACATCTACATCATTCTGTTAATTGTTACAACGCTTTGGATGGGAACCATTGGGTTTATTGATGATTATATTAAGAAATTTAAAAATGATAAAGAAGGTTTAAAAGGACGTTTCAAAGTGCTTGGGCAAGTTGGATTAGGAATTATTGTAGGTGCTACTTTATATTTTCATCCAGATGTAACTTTAAAAGAAAAGTTGCCTCAAGCGCAGCAACAAGAAATATTGGCGGCAAATCCAAATGTGGAATCGTCAAAGTTGTTTCAAATGGAAGAGAAATCTACTAAAACAACTATTCCGTTTGTAAAAGAAAATGAATTCGACTACGCAGATTTAATCACATGGATAAGTCCAGATCTAGCAAAATATGCCTGGATTATTTTTATTCTGGCTGCTATTTTTATTATAACCGCTGTCTCCAATGGTGCTAATCTCACAGATGGAATAGATGGTTTAGCGGCAGGAACTTCTGCTATCATTGTATTAACGCTCGGTATTTTTGCTTGGGTTTCTGGTAATATAGTTTTTTCGGATTACCTGAATATCATGTACATACCGCGTGTTGAAGAAATTACCATTTACATTGCTGCGTTTGTAGGAGCACTTATTGGATTTCTTTGGTACAATACGTATCCAGCTCAAGTTTTTATGGGAGACACTGGGAGTTTAACTATAGGTGGAATTATAGCAGTAATAGCTATTGCAGTTAGAAAAGAATGGTTAATTCCTGTGTTATGTGGAATTTTTCTTGCTGAAAATTTATCAGTCGTTATGCAGGTTAGTTGGTTTAAATACACCAGAAAAAAATATGGTGAAGGTCGACGAATTTTTAAAATGTCGCCTTTACATCATCACTATCAAAAATCAGGATATCACGAAAGTAAAATAGTTACCAGATTCTGGATTGTAGGAATTTTGTTAGCGATTCTCACAATTGTAACGTTGAAAATTAGATAAAAACAATAGTGATAGCATGAAACGACTAGTCGTATTAGGAGGTGGAGAAAGTGGTGTTGGGGCAGCACTTTTAGGAAAAGCAAAAGGCTTTGAGGTTTTTGTTTCAGATAGAGGAAAAATTAAAGAGAAATATATAAACGTTCTTAAACATAATGAGATTGAATGGGAGTCTGAACAGCATACGGAATCGCAAATTTTAAATGCTGATTTAGTCGTAAAAAGTCCGGGAATTTCAGATACGGTACCAATAGTAAAACAGCTTGAAGCGAAAGGTGTTTCAGTGATTTCTGAAATTGAATTTGCATCATGTTATACTCAAGCAACCCTTGTAGGTATTACGGGAAGTAATGGTAAAACCACAACAGCTTCATTAACACATCATGTATTAAAGCAAGAATTAGAAGTGGGTTTGGCGGGAAATATTGGCGATAGTTTTGCAAAGCAGGTTTTGGAAAATGATTTTCCAAATTATGTGTTAGAAATTAGCAGTTTTCAGTTAGATAACTGTGTTCATTTTAAACCACACATTGCTGTTTTGTTAAACATTACTCCAGATCATTTGGATCGGTACAATTATGAGTTTGATAATTATATAGCTTCAAAATTTAGAATTGCTATGAATCAAACATCAGATGATTATCTGATTTATGATGCCGATGATGAGGTTATTACCAATTGGTTAGAAAAGCACCCAGTTCAATCAACATTATTGCCGTTTTCATTAACGAAAATTATAGAAAATGGCGCGTATTTAGAAAAAGAGACACTAAAAATAACAATAGATAACAATCAAATAATTATGCCAACAAAGGATATAGCATTACAAGGAAAACACAATATTAAGAACGCTATGGCAGCGTCTACCGTTGCGCACTTACTAAAAATAAGAAAACAAACCATTCGTGAAAGTTTGGAGAATTTTCATGGTGTTGAGCATCGATTAGAGCAGGTTTTGAAAATTAATAAGGTTAATTATATAAACGATTCCAAAGCAACCAATGTCAATGCTACCTATTATGCTTTGG
>DIAL01000038.1:8076-8991 GCA_002414705.1 Flavobacteriaceae bacterium UBA5079 | reverse complement strand
ACCTATTATGCTTTGGAAAGCATGAACGCACCAACTGTTTGGATTGTTGGCGGACAAGATAAAGGAAATAATTATCAGGAATTATTCCCCTTTATTAACGAAAAAGTGAAAGCTATTATCTGTTTAGGTGTTGATAATAAAAAGTTGTTTGAAAACTTTGAATCTATGGTAGATATTATGGTGGAAACACAATATATGAATGAAGCTGTTAAAATTGCCTATAAAATTGCAGAGTCCGGTGATAATGTGTTGTTATCTCCAGCCTGTGCAAGTTTCGATTTATTCGAAAACTATGAGGATCGTGGTCGTCAATTCAAGGATTCAGTAAGAAATTTATAAAATAAATAGTATCATTTTTTTGTTAATTAAAGTGATTAAAAAAAAAAACAGTTATAACTCGTGCATCCATTATTTAAGAACATAAAAGGCGATAGGTTAATTTGGGCAATAGTTGCGTTATTGGCTATATTTTCGTTTTTACCCGTTTACAGTGCTTCCAGTAATTTAGCATATAACGGAGTGGGTAGAGGAACGTTTTCTATATTTTTTGGTCATATTATGCATTTGGTGTTAGGTTTCTTAATCGTCTTTATTGTTCATAAAATGCCCTATCGGTATTTCAGGGCTATTTCCATATTGTTATTGCCAGTCGTTTTAATGTTGTTGGTTTTAACCCTTATGCAAGGGTCTTCTAGTTCAGGAACCAACACAAGTCGTTGGATACAAATTCCTGTTGTAGGTGTTTCGTTTCAAACATCTACGTTCGCATTTGTAGTCTTAATGGTTTATGTGGCGCACTATATGTCTAAAATTAAAGATAAAGTAATCACATTAAAAGAATCTATTCTACCACTTTGGGTGCCTGTTTTTTTTGTGCTAGCACTTATTTTGCCGGCCAATTTTTCTACATCGGCG
>DIAL01000038.1:0-7881 GCA_002414705.1 Flavobacteriaceae bacterium UBA5079 | reverse complement strand
ATTATGTTTTGTATGGTAGTTATTCTGGTGTTTTTGGGTGGTTATCCTGTTCGGTATTTGGGAGTTATTATTGGTTTAGGGATTGTGGCATTAGCACTTTTTGTATTAACAGCTAAGGCTTTTCCAGATGCAATGCCAAATCGTGTAGATACATGGATGAGTCGCGTGGAAAGTTTTTCAGATAACACACTTACAGAGGAAGATTATCAAATAGAAAAAGCCAAAACAGCTATTGCTACAGGAGGTGTTAAAGGTGTTGGTCCAGGAAAAAGTTATCAAAAAAACTTTTTACCACAGTCATCATCCGATTTTATTTTCGCCATAATCGTTGAGGAATATGGTTTAATTGGAGGTTTCTCCGTGTTGTTCTTGTATTTGGCTTTATTATTCCGAATCGTCATTGTTTCTCAAAAATCAGATACCATATTTGGAAAATTAGTGGTTTTAGGTGTGGGTTTGCCTATTGTTTTTCAAGCTCTAATAAACATGGCTGTAGCTGTTCAATTATTCCCAGTTACAGGACAAACATTGCCATTAATAAGTAGTGGAGGGACATCTATTTGGATGACCTGTTTGGCGCTAGGTATCATATTAAGTGTTAGTGCTAAACGCGAAGAAATAGTGAATAATGAACAACACGAAGAGAGTCCTTTAGATATTTTAACGGAAACAATTTAATAAGAAGAAATTATATATTTAGTGATAACTAATAAAAAGACATATAAAATAATACTTTCTGGAGGTGGTACAGGTGGTCATATTTATCCAGCTGTTGCTATTGCTAACGAATTAAAGTCGCGTTTTCCAAGTGCTGAATTTTTATTCGTAGGTGCAAAAGACCGTATGGAAATGGACAAGGTTCCACAAGCTGGTTATGAGATTATTGGATTATGGATTTCAGGGATTCAACGTGAATTGACTTTGAAAAATTTAAGCTTCCCATTTAAATTGATGAGTAGCTTATGGAAATCGCGAAAAATCGTAGCCAATTTTAAACCAGATGTTGTAATCGGAACGGGTGGTTTTGCTAGTGGTCCTTTATTGCAGGTGGCTACATCAAAAGGAATTCCGAGTTTAATTCAAGAGCAAAATTCCTATCCAGGAATAACCAATAAACTATTGGCTAAAAAAGCCAATAAAATCTGTGTGGCTTATGATGGATTAGAACGGTTTTTTCCCAAAGACAAAATCATAAAAACAGGAAATCCTGTTAGAGAAGATCTATTACATATTGGGAAAAAACGTGATGAAGCTTTTGAGAAATTTTCACTAGAAAAAGATAAAAAAACCATTTTGGTTTTAGGTGGAAGTTTAGGCGCTAGACGTATTAATGAATTAATTGAAAAAGAACAAGATTTTTTGTTGACGCATAACATTCAGGTCATTTGGCAATGTGGTAAATTGTATTATGAGAAATATAAAATTTACGGGAATACGAAGAATATTCAAGTGCATGCGTTCATAAACGATATGGCTTGCGTATATGCTGCAGCCGATATTATTATATCTAGAGCAGGCGCTATTTCGGTGTCCGAGTTATGCATTGTAGGGAAACCGGTTATTTTTATTCCTTCGCCCAATGTTGCTGAAGACCATCAAGCAAAAAATGCCCAAGCTATTGTTGACGAAGACGCTGCAATATTGATTACAGAAAATGATTTGGAAGTGGATTTTCAAAATAAATTCACCCAGTTAATCATTTCACCTGAAAAGCAAGCGCAATTGGGTAACAATATTAAAAAGTTGGCTATGGTAGATGCTACCAAGCATATTGCAGATGAAGTTGAAAAATTATTAAACCGAACTAATTAATGAATCTAGAGTCCATACATAATGTGTATTTTATTGGTATTGGAGGTATCGGAATGAGTGCGCTCGCTAGATATTTTCATGCTAATGGCAAGCGTGTGTCTGGTTATGATAAAACACCTTCTGATATAACAGAAGCGTTGATTTCGTTAGGTATTCCAGTTCATTTTGAAGATACGGTTGCTAATTTAGAAGATTATTTATTGAATAGTTCTAGTACATTAGTGGTTTATACACCTGCAGTGCCAAAGGATCATAGACAATTGGTTTATTTTAATCATAGTCACTATCGTGTTTTAAAGCGGTCTCAAATATTGGGTTTAATTACTGAAAACACATTTTGTTTGGCAGTTGCTGGCACTCACGGAAAAACAACAACAACAAGTATTCTTGGTCATATTATGAAAGTTTGTGACGTTCCTGTAACCGCTTTTTTAGGTGGAATAAGTGAAAATTACAATTCGAATTTAATTTTAAATGGGACTGAAGTGTCCGTTGTAGAAGCTGATGAATTTGATAGATCGTTTTTAACACTTTCGCCAAACATTGCTTGTATTACATCCATGGATGCTGATCATTTGGATATTTATGGCGATGCCTCGGAATTGGAAAAATCATTTCAGGATTTTGCTCATAAATTAAAAGAGGGAGGAACGTTATTCGTTAAAAATGGCTTGCCAATTTCGGGAATTACTTATGGTATTGAAGACGATTCAGACTATAGTGTTCAGAATATAAAAATTGAAAATGGTTCTTATGTCTTTGATGTAAAAACACCTAAAACACGCATTGAAAATTTAGAATTTAACCTACCTGGTAGACATAATTTGTCTAATGCACTAATTGCCTTGGCGATGGCTGTAGAATACGGTTGCCCTCACCAACAGATCGCCAAAGCTTTAGCGTCTTATTCAGGAGTAAAACGTAGATTTTCGTATCATATAAAACGTGATGATTTAGTGTTTATTGATGATTATGCACATCATCCACAAGAAATATATGCGGTGCATCAAGCGGTTCGCGAAATGTATCCGGAGAAACAAGTTTTGGCCATTTTTCAACCACATTTATTTAGTAGAACACGGGATTTTGCAGATGATTTTGCAGAAAGTCTATCGCAATTTGATAACGTGATGTTATTGGATATTTATCCAGCACGCGAATTACCTATTGAAGGTATTACATCATCTTGGTTATTAGAAAAAATGACTAATGATAATAAACAACTCATTTTAAAAGAAGAATTAATTGATAAAGTAAAAGCAAGTCAGGCAGATGTTATTTTAACCATTGGTGCTGGCGATATTGGCGAACAAGTAAAACTGATTAAACAAGCTTTGAGTCATGAAAATTAACTGGAACTTCATAAAAATGCTATTTCTACTCGTGTTAGTAGTTGGTTTGTTTGCGTTTTCATCCATTAAAAATGATGAACGCATGGTGAGTACTCCTGAAATTAATTTCAATGGTGAGGAGAACTTGTTTATTACACATGAAACTGTTAGTAAATTGTTAATAGTAAATCAAGGAGGTGCTAAAAATGTGCCTAAAGAAACCATAGATTTGAATTTATTGGAATCTGCCCTGAATTCTAACCCAATGATTAAGTCAGCCCAAGTGTATGTTCATGTTAACGGACATTTGGTTGCTGAAGTAGAACAAAAAAAACCCATAGCCCGAGTTGAACATTCGGTGTCTTTCTATATTGATGATAATGGTAATTACATGCCGTTATCAACAAATTATACAGCTAGAGTGCCACTTGTTACTGGAGATGTTTCAAAAACAGATCTTCAAAACGTTTATAAAATGGCTATGAAAGTTAAAAATGATGCGTTTTTAAGTAAACATGTTACAAGCATTCACCAATATAAAGACAAGAGTGTTTCACTGCGGTTAAGACACTGCGTTTTTGAAGTGTATGTTGGTAGTTTAGAAAAATTAGATAAGAAAATTAATAATTTAAAAGTCTTTTATAAAAAAGCATTTAAAGAGAATATATTAAATAATTACAGTAAGGTGAATCTGCAGTTTGATAGCCAAGTAGTGTGCACTAAATCTTAAATCATGGAAGGAACTATTGCAATAGGATTAGATATCGGAACCACAAAAATTGTGGCTATGATTGGCCGTAAAAATGAATACGGAAAAGTAGAGATTTTAGGTATTGGTAAGTCCAAGAGTTTGGGTGTGCATCGTGGTGTAGTAAATAATATTACGCAAACTATTCAATCTATTCAACTAGCAGTGCAAGAAGCAGAAGCAGCCTCAGATGTTAAAATTGAAAATGTAACAGTAGGTATTGCAGGTCAGCATATTCGTAGTTTACAGCATAGTGACTATATAACGCGTGCTAATTCAGATTTAGTCATTGATGATGACGATATAGATAAACTCATTAATCAAGTTCATAAGTTAGTTATGCTTCCTGGTGAAGAAATTATACATGTGTTACCACAGGAATATAAAGTGGATGGGCAAGCAGAAATTAAGGAGCCAGTAGGTATGTATGGTGGCAGATTAGAAGCTAATTTCCATGTTGTTGTAGGTCAAGTATCCTCTATTAGAAATATTGGACGTTGTGTAAAAAGTGCAGGATTAAATTTGGAAGGTATCACTTTAGAACCTTTAGCTTCGGCAAATGCGGTTTTGAGTCAAGAAGAAAAAGAAGCAGGCGTTGCATTGATTGATATAGGTGGCGGAACAACAGATTTAGCCATTTTCAGAGATGGTATTATTCGTCATACAGCCGTTATTCCTTTTGGAGGTAATGTTATTACGGAAGATATTAAAGAAGGTTGTTCTATTATTGAAAAACAAGCAGAATTGCTTAAAATAAAATTTGGTTCTGCGTGGCCAGGTGAAAATAAAGAAAACGAAATTGTGTCCATTCCTGGATTAAGAGGTCGTGAGCCTAAAGAAATTACCTTAAAAAACTTATCAAAAATTATCCATGCACGCGTTGTGGAAATTGTTGAGCAAGTGTATGTAGAGATTAAAAATTACGGTCACGAGGAGCAAAAGAAAAAATTAATAGCAGGAATTGTTTTAACAGGTGGTGGCGCGCAACTAAAGCATTTAAAGCAATTGGTAGAATATATTACAGGTATGGATACGCGAATTGGTTTTCCAAACGAGCATTTAGCTGGCAATAGCGATGATGAGGTTACGAGTCCGCTTTATGCCACAGCTGTTGGATTAGTTATGGATGGCTTAAAGCGTCAAGAACGTAAAAAAATGGAAGTCGCTTATGAAGAGTCTATTAGTGAGCCAGAAATTAACGAAGATGAAGAGCAAGAAACCATTGAAGAACAACCAAAACCGCCAAAGCGTTCTTTTTTAGATAAGTTTTCAGAACGTATTAAAGATTTTTTAGATAATGCCGAATAAGGCAAATTCAAGATATAACAACAAAGTAAGATAATAATTAAGTATATAAAACGAAATTCATGAGCAGCAACAAAGAATTCGAAACAAACATTTCTTTTGATTTACCTAAAAATCAATCCAATGTTATTAAAGTAATAGGCGTCGGAGGAGGCGGTAGTAATGCCATTAATCACATGTTTCAACAAGGGATTAAAGGTGTTGATTTTGTAATTTGTAATACCGATGCGCAAGCCCTTCAAAATAGTGGTGTTCCAAACAAAATCCAATTAGGGTTAAACCTAACGGAAGGTTTAGGAGCAGGCGCAAATCCAGATGTTGGAGAAAAATCTGCTGTTGAAAGTTATGAAGACCTTCATCGTATGTTGGATACCAATACTAAAATGATTTTTATTACAGCCGGAATGGGTGGTGGAACTGGAACTGGAGCTGCGCCTATTATAGCTAAAATGGCCAAAGATTTAGATATTTTAACCGTAGGAATTGTAACTATGCCGTTTCAGTTTGAAGGTAAAATGAGAAATGAACAGGCTCAAATTGGTATTGAAAAATTACGCGACGTGGTAGACTCGTTAGTGGTAATTAATAATAATAAACTACGTGAGGTTTATGGGAATTTAGGCTTTAAAGCTGGTTTCTCTAAAGCAGACGAAGTCTTATCAACTGCTGCTAGAGGAATTGCTGAAGTTATAACGCATCACTACACACAAAACATCGATTTACGTGATGCTAAAACCGTGTTAAGTAGTAGTGGAACCGCTATTATGGGATCCTCAAAATCTGCTGGTCAGGATCGCGCAAAAGAAGCTATTAGGAAAGCTTTAGATTCACCATTACTAAACGATAACAAAATAACAGGTGCTAAAAATGTATTGCTGCTTATAGTATCTGGAACACAAGAAATCACTATTGATGAGATAGGTGAAATTAACGATCATATTCAAGATGAAGCTGGACATGGTGCAAACATTATCATGGGTGTTGGTGAAGATGAAACGTTAGGAGAATCAATTGCTGTAACCATTATTGCAACCGGTTTTGATATAGAACAACAAGATGAAATTTCTAATACGGAAATAAAAAAGGTAATTCATGCTTTGGAAGACGACCAGTCTATGGAGCAAGATTTAACGCGTAAAGAACGCGAACCTGCTATTATTTCTCCAAGTATTGATTTTGAAGAAAAGGTAGAGCCAGTTGTTGTAAAGCACACGTTGGATTTAGAAGATTTGGAAGATCTAAAATCTCCAGAGCCAAAAATAGACGAAGGAACAGGTTTAATAAAAACAACAGAGGCTATCCGAAATATGGATGTGACTTATGAAGATATTTTGGCTGATGTTAGTTCAGATGAATTTGTAATAACAAACGTACAACCAGCTGCAGAGATAACATCTCAAACCATATTTGAAGAACCTGAAGAAGAACAGCAAATTACATTAACTTTTGATATGCCGATAAGTAATTCAGCTATTGAAAACAAATCTGACGATATGGTAGTTCATGAGTTGGAAGAGAATATCAGAAAAATACATGTAACAGATCATGTAGAAATAATTCCAGTAACAGAGTCTAATAAAGACGGTGAGGTTCGGTATGCTTTGGATGATTATATTGAGGCAGAATCGAGTATGAATACAAAAACGCAAGTAGAAGCGAAGCCAAAAATGGAGCTGGATATAGAAGATTCAGAGGTTGTTTTTGAAAAGAAAACCTTGCAAGCTGAACCATTGGAAGAAACAGAAACAGGAGAGGAGATTGATCCAATGCACACACCAATTTCTGAAATGTTAAAAGAGCGTGCTGCAGAACGTAGACTTAAAATGAAAGATTTTAATTATAAATTTAACAACGCAAAAATAGATGATATTGAGCGCATACCTGCTTATAAGCGTCAAGGTGTGAATTTAGAAGATTCTAGACATTCATCAGAGTCCAGTATTTCTGGAACTAGTATCAGTTTAGATGATAATGACGACATGCAACTTCGAAATAACAATTCGTTTTTACATGATAATGTAGATTAAAAATAGGATTAAGTTTAGTGTTTGAACTTCATGAAGACCCAAAATATCAAGTTTTGTTATTTTGGGTTTTCTTTTTGTAATTTTTATCATTCTCAAAAAGCTCAAAAACTATTTTTCTTAGTATCTTCGCTTTATAATTAAAGACTATTATGGGCTTACAACAAGATATTATGACGGCTATGAAAACGGCCATGAAAGCAAAAGACCAAACAGCATTAACTGCTTTACGTGCAGTAAAATCTGCCATCCTTTTAGCACAAACAGAAACAGGAGCTCAAACAGAATTAACTGAAGAGCAGGAATTAAAAATTCTTCAAAAGCTTGTAAAGCAGCGTAAGGATAGTGCCGCCATTTATTTGGAGCAAGATCGAAAAGATTTAGCATTACCAGAAATTGATGAAGCTGAAGTTATTAGTCAGTTTTTACCTGAAGCTTTAACCGATGAAGAAATTGAAGCTATAGTTGTTGCAACTATTGATAGTATTGGAGCTGAAGGCATGAAGGATATGGGAAAAGTTATGGGTATTGTTAGTCAAGAACTAGCAGGTCAAGCAGATGGTAAAACCATATCTAATATTGTAAAAGCTAAATTGTCTTAAAAGAATTAATGGCTGCGTAGTTCAACTGGATAGAATATCAGATTTCGGCTCTGAGGGTT